>CALCCH010000671.1 GCA_937899855.1 uncultured Saprospirales bacterium
GGGAGGCGTAGTTGCGCACGGCGGCGGCGAGGGGCAGTACCCGGCCGGATTGATCGGGGTCTAGGCGTTGGGCGGCGGTCTGGGCGGCTGCGGTACTGCGGCTGGTGATGGCCACCTTCATTCCTTCAGCCAGAAAAGCCTCGGCGATTCCGTAGCCGATGCCCTTGCTACCCCCCGTGATCAGAGCGGTCTTGTTGTTGAGATTTTGCATGAAAGGTATGGTGATTTATAGTTTACGTTTGATTCTGCGCGCGTTGGCGTGGAGCCGCTGCGCAATCTCTTCCAGTGGGACTTGATAAGCCCGGTAGCCTTCCCTAAAAATCCAAGCTCCCGAAAATAAAATGCCAAAGGCGAAGAGGTACTTGGTCCTGAGGATGGTGAGGGAAAAAGAATAGAGCAACAGGCCCAGGACCAACAAACCCATTCCCAGCATCATTTGCTGGACGGATTTTTGGCGCTCCTGCTGGGCCTTCTGGTAATGGGCGAGGTGTTCGTCAAGGCTGACCAGTAGGCTCAGAAATTCCTCCCGCGGTAGCGACTCCTTGGCCAGCTCTCGCTTGAGGTATGCATAGTCCTTGCCCTCGTAGATCAGGTTTTTGTAACGTACCAATAATTCCTTGTTTTCCATTTTGTTCGGTATACCAGTTCTAACAGCAAATGGGGAGGGGAAGTTTTGCAAACGTCAAAAGCCACTCGTCTACTTTGGTCCACTCCCCACCCTCATGAAACTTTTGTATCCTCCCTGTGATAATTCTGTGAGGAATCGCCTGGGGAAAGCACCTAATTTTGAAGCATCAAAAATTACCATCATGAGATTCATCCTACTCCTTTCACTGCCCTTTCTGTTTACCGCCTGTATCGGCGACGACATCATCCCGGATACGGTGGAGGAAAGGGTGGTCATCACCAATCCGATCGACAGTCTGCTACTCGGCACTACGCACCGCTTCGAGGCGCGTTTTCTCAACCGGGTCGGGCAGATTGAAGAAGAGCTGGTGGATTGGACTTCTTCCGCCCCCGAGGTTCTGAGCATCGATGCCGAAGGTCGCGCCAGCGCTCTGGCCGTAGGTACGGCCGACGTCACCGCTACGATCAACCGACCCGATACGGACCCCATTGCGATCAGCCATACAGTCAACGTAGCCGAGGAAGTGGCGACCCCCGTGGTCATCAGTGACCGAACGGGTACCCTACGCACCACCACCTTCTATACCCTCGGGGGCGACTTCGTGCTCAAAAGCGTCGACGATCAACTGGTGCTCGAATTGGCCGACAATTACGAAGCCTCTTCCAACTTGCCCGGTCTCTACCTCTACCTCACCAATAACCCCAGTACCACCGCCAACGCCCTCGAACTCGGTGAGGTATCCGTATACGAAGGAGCGCATTCCTATACTTTGCCCACCACCGTAGAGCGCAACAGCTACAGCCACTTGCTGTACTTTTGCAAACCCTTCAATGTCAAAGTGGGCGACGGTGCCTTTGACAATTAATCCATTCCATCCCGAATTTATTATCGTATCATGATCTTTCGCACGCTTATCTTGCTCCTGTTTTTTAGCTTCGGCACTACTTCCCTCCAAGCCGGTGGCGGCTGGCCCCAACCCCAAGGCCATGGCTATTTCAAACTGTTCCAGTGGTGGGTCATCGCCGACCAGCACTTTACCGACCTCGGTGGCATCGACCCCAACGTGACCAACGGCATCTTCAACACCGGCTTTTACGGGGAATACGGGATCACCAATCGCCTGACCGGAATCGTCTACCTGCCCTTTTTTAGCCGGGCTTACTTCAACAATACCGTGAGTGGTACGACCGGCGAAGTACTCATCCCCGGCGAGGCTATCAATTCCTTTGGCGATACCGACATTGGCTTGCAATACGGTTTGATTACGAAGGGGCCCGTGGTGTGGAGTGCAACCTTGCGACTGGGGATTCCCCTGGGCAACAGTGCCGGAGGCTCGGAAGGGAATTTGCAGACGGGGGATGGAGAATTTAACCAGCTGCTTCGCTTTGACGCGAGCACTTCCTTTCGCTTGGGAAAGCTCAACAGCTACGCCAGTGTGTACGGTGGCTACAACAATCGGACGCGGGGCTTTTCGGATGAGTTGCACTTCGGAGCGGAAGTGGGCGTTAGCTTTTTAAAGGATCATCGCCTCACCACCATCTTTCGCCTGATTGGTACGCGCTCCATGAAAAATGGATCGCTCAACGATGGGATCAACAATACCAGCATCTTTGCCAACAATAGCGAATTCATCTCGCTTTCCCCCGAGTTGGCCTATCAGCTGGATGACCACTGGGGCGTATCGGCTTCCTTTGCTTCCGCCATCTCGGGGAAGATTATTTTTGCCAATCCTTCTTATTCCGTGGGGGTATTTTACCGCTGGTAGCTAAAAGACTATTCCATTTCGGGATCGGCGAAGTCCTTTAGCAGGTCGAGTTCGAGGGCAATCTTGTAGAACCACTCTTTCTGCCGGCCCCGTTCGATGCTGTGGTGGGTAAAAATATCGTAGGCGCGTTGCTCCGTCTCCCAATTATCCAGATAAGCCGATACGTAGATTTCAAAAGCTTCTTCTTCCCCGCAGGCAAAGGCGCGTTCGGAGAGGGCCTTGCGCAGTTTGCGGGCGTACAACTCGGTGATGTCGAAATGGATTTGTTCGTGTTCGAGGTGATGATCGGTAAGGGCTTCTTCCTTGACCCAGGAATGTTGCTTTTCAAAATAAGCGCGGACCTTGTAGTTGATGAGCCCATCCTTACACCCCTTGTAGTGTACGATGCCCGAGGAAGTGATGGCCGAAATGTCTTCGTACTGGTACTGGGGAATACCCTGAAAATCCTCCCAGGTCAGGGGATGCTTCGAGCTCCAATAAAGAATATCTGCCGGATTATTGTGACGGCTACTGCTGAGGCCGACGAGTAGTGCCAGGACAAGCCCGACTGCCAGGTACGTCATTTTGATTCGCATAATACCCATGTTTTCATTGCGACGGGCGCGGCCCATCATCGGTTAAAGGTGCCGCGCCAAGCATTATGCCTTGGAACGACGCTTACTGGAGTTCGTCACTGGGGTCCCACACCAAGCCGTCAAAATCTTGCACGCAGTGATCTACCACAACGACTCCCTCATTTTCGAGGAGTTCTTGCATCAAAGTTGGTGTTGGAAAGTGGATGCGGCCACTGAGCTCTCCCTTGCGGTTGACCACGCGGTGAGCGGGTACCGCACGATCGGTAAAGACTTTGTTGAGGGCCCAGCCGACCATCCGGGCGGATCCGAGTTCGAGGTAATTGGCCAGTCGGCCGTAAGTACTTACCCTCCCTCGTGGAATCTGGCGAGTCAATTCGTAAACGCGTTCGAAGTAGTTGTCCTGGCTCATTTTGTTTTGTCTGTTTGTACAAATAATTACATTTGCAGAGCCTTTATTGTTGACTACTACCGTTGATGATTGCGGATTTGTCGAGCAAGCGCCAGCGTCAAAGTCACGGTAATTGCCAGGCAAAGACTGTGCCTTTCCCCGGTGGCTGATCAGCTGGAGCTCAGCAGTGGGGCAAAAAATTTAATTTTATTGCGAGTAATTTTTATCAAATACGCTTTCTCGATATGTTAAAACAGCCAACAAAAGCAAGCCGAATTGCCAATCTGACCGATGCGCGTTATTTCGCAGCCTGGGATGTGGCCTGGTTGGGGTTTTGTCTCGATAGCAGTGCCGCGCACTTCCTGCGGCCCCAGGAATTGATGGCCATCCGGGAGTGGGTCACCGGCCCCCAGATCGTCGGAGAATTTGGTTGGCAAGCGCCGGAGGAAATCCGCCAGACGGCCGAACTACTCCGCCTGGATGCCGTACAAGTGGGCCCCCTGCTGACCGCCAGCCAGCTGGTCGAACTCGCCGACCTGACGCTCTTCCAAGAACTGGTGCTCGAAAGCCATTCCAACGTCGATGAGCTGCGCGCCCACCTGACCGCCGCCGCCCCCGCCGTCAATTATTTCCTCCTCAACTTCGCCCAAAACCACCTCGACTGGGATAGCCTCCAAAGGGAGCGCCCCTTTTCGACCGCCGAGCTACAAGCCCTCTGTCGCGACTTTCCCGTCTACCTCGACCTGTCCCTGCCCCTCGACCAACTGGACGAACTCCTCCAACGCATTCGCCCCCTCGGACTGAGCGTACAAGGGGGCGAAGAGGAACAAGTCGGGTTCAAATCCTTTGACGAACTCGACGAGTGGTTCGAAGCGATGGAAGTGCAGGAATGAGGGAGCGTTTTTCCAGCTACTAGGGTGTGTCTTACAACTATTTTTGCTCGTAGCTTCAGCAGATTTTGGTTCTGCTCGACGCTCCTTTTTTCTGGCGTAGCCGTAGCTACGGCTGAAAAAAGAGCGATGAACGAGCGCTCCCTTCGGGGCGGGCACTGCCCGCAGCGAGTGAACCGTTTGGCGGACGGGTGGCCAGGTTCTAAAGATGCCAAAGATGCGCCGAAGGATAATTTTCAGACACACCCTAG
>CALCCH010000672.1 GCA_937899855.1 uncultured Saprospirales bacterium
GGCCACCCGCCTCGATTTCCCCTCTTCTGTCCCCACTGTCTTCCGTTTGGGCTTGTACCCGACTCTCTTGGGGGGCGATGGCGGTGGGGGCTACGGGGCCGCCGGCAAACCAGTCCGCTACCCGATTCGAAAGGGCCGCGGCGGTGTAAACGGTGGGACGGTGAAAAATCAGGGAGCGCCCTTCGCTCGTACGGGGGTATTGCAGGGGCAGGACCCGCGCGTAGGGAACGTCGTCGTCGTAGGCGATCAGGGCGGGGGTTTCCGCCAGCTCCACCCCAAAACCCACCTCGGGATCGGAGGGGCGCGTATCGAGAAACAAGCCTTCCAAGGGGGGATCCTCCAGTACGGTTCGCGTCCTGATGGTGGTTAGAAAAAAGGTGTTGTGGCCCTTGAATTTATCGGTATTGAAGAAGAGCGTCCAGCATTGATTGCCCGTGGTGAGCACTTCGGCTCCTACGCTTTCGGTAAGGGGCTCGGTGAGGGGCAGGGGCAAATAGCCGTAGCCCAACAGCTCGCCGTCCTCACCTGCGGCCAGGTTGAGACCGTCGGGAGGCCACAGCAGATAGGGCGACAACTGGGCAATCCCATACTTCCCCCCCGGCGTACTCCAGTCGCGTTGCCCACTCGGGAGCAACTCGGACTGCCCCGCTCCCGGCCCGTTGGCCCAGGCAAAGAAGTTGTAGGACACCCCACCCATGATAAATTTGGGGGTCCGGGTTCCAAAACGGGTATCGCTCCACCAACCCAGCCCCCCTTCGATGGTCGTGTAAAACTCCGCGGGCTCCGTACCCGATCGCTGGGTCGACATCCAGGAGCTGGACAGACCGGTCTGGAAACTACGGGGTCCCGGATAGGTTCGGTGGATGGGATAGGCAGCGGTGTAGAAGGAAAAGCCACTGCCGTAGTGGGGATCGTCAAAGAAGGTGGGGCTGATCCAGGTAAAGCCGGACCGGCGGGCCTCGACGGTCTGGGCTTCCGCTCCTCGTGGAGCCAGGAGGAGCCAAGTGCATCCGCAAAAAAGGAGGAGGCCAAAGACACGTTTTGCTACGGGAACGTAGCGACCACAAGTAGGAATCATGGATCGGAGATTTAAGTTTATACCATTGCGATAGGGGAAATGGCTCCCCAGCCTTCACCGGCCGTACCGGAATTGGATCATCGCGGAGGCCCTAGGGCGTCACCACCGCCTGCATGGCGTGGGCGGGTATGCGTCGGCTGATGGCCTCCGCATCCCCGACGTACACCTTGTACGGAATTGCTTCGTCACTCTGATTCATGATGACGTTGACCAGACTGCCGTCCTCATTGACGAAGGAGGTGCTCAGGAGGTGGCTGCGGCTGCTGACGGTACTGATCCGCTTGGCCCCCGGCCGGATGAATTTGGAAAAGTGGCCGATGTAATAGTACGTCGGCGTGTAGATCAAGTCCTGCTGGGGCAGGTCGCCGTGGATGGGCGCAAAACAGTAGTTGCCCACGTGGTTGGGGCCGCCGTTTTGATCGAGCAAGATGTTCCAATCCGTCCAGCCCACCGTACCCTGGTTGAAGTCGTTGATGATGGAGCGGCCGTAGCGTTCAGCGTGTTGCCAGTACTGATAGCGATCCGTCCGAAAGCCTTCCTGACAGCCCTCGGTAAACAGGAGATTTTTGTTGGGAAAGGAGGCTTTGATATTGCCCAGATTGGTAAACATCGGTTGGCCACCGGCCCAGGTTTCGTACCAGTGAAAGCCAATGCCCCAGGCGTATTTGGCCGCGTCGGGATCTTCGAAGATGGTATTGGCCCGGTGGTTGATGAGGTCGCGGTTATGGTCCCAGACGACGATCTTTTTATCCCCCAGACCTTCGCGTTCCAGGGTGGGTCCCAGGTGGTTTTTGAGAAAGTCGCGCTCTTCCTCCGCCGTGTAGATACAGGATTCCCAGCGCTGGACGGCCATGGGTTCGTTTTGGATGGTGATCCCCCAAATGGGCATGCCCTCCGCCTCGTACGCTTTGATGAATTTGGCGTAGTAAAGGGCCCAGTTGTCAAAAAATTCGGGGAGCAGTTTTCCTCCCCGTAGCATGTTCTTATTGTCCTTCATAAAGGCCGGAGGGCTCCAGGGGCTGGCGTAGAGCAGGAGGCTGCCACCGGCCGCTTCGATCGCGCGTTTGATGAGGGGAATGCGGTAGGTTTGGTCCCGTTCGATGCTAAAGGTTTGTAGCTCGCGGTCGCCCTCTTCGATGTAGGTAAAACTTTCGCTGCTAAAGTCGCAGCTGTGGATGGGGGTGCGGCAGAGGGAATAGCCGATGCCCTCCTTGGGGTCGTAGTACGCGCGCAGCAACTCTTCCTGCTTGGCGGGAGGCAGTTGGGCAAAGACCTCGGCCGAGGCGTCGGTAATGGCGCCACCGATGCCCAGTAGGGTCTGGAAGGACTTGTTGGGATTGACGAAGATGGAAACTTCATTTTCCAGGGGTTGCGCGGCGGCGGCGAAAGTGGCTTTACCCGTTTCGGCCAGTCGGAGGGAAGTCTCGCTGGCCGTCGTGTAGATCACGGCCTCTTTTCCCGAGACACTAATGGGAGTGGTGGAGGTGGTAGGCATAGGGGGCTCGGCTGAGGAG
>CALCCH010000673.1 GCA_937899855.1 uncultured Saprospirales bacterium
GCTGGTGTAGTTTTGGGCAATCACACGCAGGATCTTTTTTTCCGAAGGCGTGAGCATGGCGGTGAGTTCGTGGCTGGGGCTTTGGAAATACTGTTCCAACTCGGGGCTAAAGTAGCGTTCTCCGGCGATGACGGCTTTTAGACAGGTCTCGATTTCCGCCAGGGCGGATTGTTTGAACAAATAGCCGTAAACCCCCAGTTGCTGCGCCTGTTTGAACAGGGACTTTTCCTGGTGTAGCGTAATCAATACCATTCGCGTCTTTGACTTTTGGGTTCGACAACGACTGACTACTTCCAAGCCCGACAACTGCGGCATCCGAATATCCAACAGCGCCAGGAGGGGCGCTTCCCGCAAGATCAGGTGGTAGGCATCCAGCCCATTATCCGCCTCGATGATTTGAGCGTAGCCCAGGTCCTCAATAAAATCCCGGAGGGCTTTTAGCAATAAGGGATGATCATCCGCTACCAATATTTTTACCGATCTATTCATACCAGGGTGTTATCTTTTGGTGCTCCGGGGAAGCGTTCAATGATCGATGGGAATGATGACCGAAACCCGGGTTCCCGTCCCCCGCTGACTTTCAAAACTCAATTGTCCCTCCAACTGCTGCACCCGACTGCGCAAGGTCTTTAAACCCAAGCTGCCCATTTTTTGGTAAGCCTTCGACCAATCAAAACCCCGGCCGTTGTCCTGAATGGTCAATTGAATCTGATCCGTTTTTTGCTCCAAGGCCACCTTGCACGCCCGGGCCTGCGAATGCTTCACCACATTGCTCAGGACCTCCTGTACCATGCGGTAGATGTTCAGCTCCTGGACCTTATCAAACCGCCCGTCAATCGGATCAATTTGCGAGGAAAAAAAGATGTCGCTGCTGTCGTCCAGGGCCTCGATATTGCTTTTGATCGCCCGGCTCAATCCCAACTGCTCCAATTGAAGCGGATGCAGCGCCTTGGTGATGCTGCTGACCTCGTCAATCGCCCGGTCGACCAAATCCTGAATCGGCTGCTGTTGGCTGAGGACCGCCTGGTTTTTGATCAAAAGCAATTGCTGCCCCAGGCCATCGTGTAAGCTCTCGGAGGTGCGTTTTTTCTCCTGCTCCTGTTGTTCGATCAACTGTGCGGCAAAGTTTTCCTGTAACTGTTTTTCCACTAAAGCCTGCCGGCGAATGGTATTGAGGTAAACCATCCCGAACAGGGCACAAAGGGCAAGGAGGACCAAGAGCAGCAGGCGCCAAGTATTGGCTCTTTTGCGTTCCAACTGTTCGATCTCCACTTGTTGTTGTCGCAGTTGCTGTTCTTTGCGCTCCGTTTCAAAAGCGGTTTGGTAGTACAGCAATTGATTGTCCTGGTGTTTGTCGCGCAGCGAATCTTTGAGTTCGTAGTATTGCCGCAGGTACTGGTTGCTACTGGCGTAGTCCTTCTTTTTTTGGTAAAAGCGCTGGGCCAGCTGAAGGACTTCCAGCCGTCGGTCAACATCTTCCCCATTCCGAGAAATTTGGAGATAGCTTTGCAGGAGTGGGGCGGCGGCGTCCAATTGATTGCGAGCGAGCAGCAGCGATAATTTGGCCCACAAATAATAGGCCTGCGTTTCGGCGGTTTGTAAATAATATGCCTCTTTTTGCTCGATGGAGTCGAGATAAGTTTGGGCGATGGGGTAGGCGCCGCGGCCGACGGGCGCCTGTACCAAAGCGCACCAGTAGCGGTGTTGGAGGTAGGGATTGGGAGCTTTGAGATGGGGGTAAAGTTCGAGTCCGAGCGCCAGGTGCGCCATCCTTTGGGAATCTCGACCCAGGCGATAATGGAGTTGGGAAATATTAAATTGGTTGACGATGCGGCGCGAAAGATAATCGAGGGCTTGGCTGAGGCTATCCACCGTTTGGTACTCTTCGAGGGCTTTGAAATGCAAACCGCTGCGGCTGTACAAATCGGCAAGTTCCGCCATGCTTTCCACCAGGTAGATGCTATCCCCCTGACTGGCGTAGATGGCGTAGGCCCGTTTGAACTGCTCCGCCGATTCCAAATAAGCGCCCTGATTGCTGTAAGCTTGCCCCTTGAAAAAGTACATGTCGGCAATGTTCAGGGAATCCCCCTCCCCAAATTTTTGGAGGGCCACGTCGTAATAGCGAATGGCAGCCGAATAATTCTGTTGGATAAAATGCACGCCCCCCAATTTGGCGTAAAGCGTTCCCCGACTGTAGCTCTCCAAAAACTGATCTTCGTAATTCAAGGCCCGCCGAATCAGCGCTTCCGCCCCCCGCGGATCATTGCGAAAAGTATTCAAGCGATGCGCGAGCTGACCGCTGATGGCCGCCACCATATCGTAAGCCTCAATGCGATAGGCCCGTTCTAGCATTTGCGATCCGTAATGGATCACGGTGTCCGATGGGTAACGCACCAGGAGGCGGAGCAGCGAATCCAACTGATCGGCTTCTTGCTCGGGGGCGAACCCGGCGAGCTGAACCAGGTCGAGTTGAAAAGGGGGGCGAGTGCTTTGACTCCATCCTTCCACAGCACTTCCCAGCAAGGCGGCGTACAGCCAAAGCGAAAAGAGCCCTATCCATTTGATCTTCATCCACCAAACTTAGCATTTTCTAAGCGAGTACTCAACCCGATTGTCTAAGGGTATCCCCTTATTTTATGCTTTTTACCCGCTACAACAAGGTTTTTTCGCGCCGGCGTACTCAATATGGGGGCATCCCCTTATTGTCTGGGCTTTGGGGGGTGGCTAAATTGGCCGCATTGATAACTGATACTTTACTCCGGTATGAATTACTTTTTTGGTTTTAAGTGCAATCTGACTTATTGCTTACTAGTCGGCTTATTGCTTTATGCGCCCCCCCAATACGCTCAGTGGGAGGTCAGTACTTTTGGTGGTGACTTTCAGCGGGTCAGTTTTGGCGACAATAATACGGTTTACGTAGTGGGACCGGCTGGTACTATGATGCGGAGCAACGATGCCGGAATCACTTGGCAGATGCTTCAGCCCTCGGCGAGTAATACGGTGAACGCGATGGCCGCGGTAGGTAGCCAGTTGGTGGTCTTGGTGGGGGATGGCGGAATGATTCGCAGGAGTACCGATTGTGGGACCAACTGGACCAATCCCACTTCGGGGACCACCAACAATTTGCTGGATGTGGAGGCCAGCTCCGCCACTACATTTTACGCCGTCGGGGATCAAGGGACGGTAATTAAAAGTACGGACAGTGGGGCCACCTGGACTACCGTTCCCACCGGAGTGACGGCCAATCTGGGACGCTGTTCCTTTATCAATGATCAGGAAGGCTGGGTAGCCTATTGGTTTGGTGAGACCATTTTAAAAACGAGCGATGGGGGCAGTACTTGGACCACGCAAACAGCCGCTTTGGCCGAGATCGAGGATATTGCTTTTGTGGATGCTGATTTGGGCTATATCTGTCAAGGTGTATTAGGGGATTTTTACATCAGACCTTCTACGGACGGTGGCGATACCTGGCCTGAAATGGCGGTGGTAATTGGTCGGTTCCGGTCGTTTTGGGCCGGGGCGGCTGGTAGCAATCAAGCCTTAGCGGTAGGAGACGATTGTCGATTGGCTTATCAATACAGCGGTACTGGGAATTGGGTGAGGACTTCGGTTCCCGATTGCTTCGACCAGATTATTTACGATGTGGCTTCCTCGGGAAGTACTGATATTGCCGTCGGGGAAAACGAATATCTGGTACATACCAGTACCTACGGCGCACTTAGCAATGGCACCATCCGCACCTTTTCCTCCGGTACGGGGTTCCGGGCCTTTAAAGCCGTCGACCAAAATCATTGGTACATTACCACAACAAATAGTGATACCCCACTCTACTATACCGCCGATGCTGGCCAATCGTGGGCCCAAATCAGACCTCAATCTAATTTCCTGTCGGATTAAGAAATTGCATTCGCCGGAAACTTTGGTTGTCTCACTACCCGTGGTTCAAGCGATTCTTGTAATCTCGATGC
>CALCCH010000674.1 GCA_937899855.1 uncultured Saprospirales bacterium
CACTATGTAGCTGCCGGGGGTGTAAAAGACGATTTGAATCTGGCTGGAGCTAAAGATATTGCCGCTGACCACCGTCCAGTCGATGCCCGATACGCCGGGGCTGATCACCCAGCTGGGGGAAAGGCTGGATTCGCAGATGGAGGGATTGCCGCTGTACACTTCATTGACATTGGAGGAATTGTCGGTGACGGTGATGGCGTCGTCAGTACAAGCCAGGGTGGGGTGGCTCAGGTCGAAAAAGGGCTCAGGGGGGGTGCTGACCTCGATGGGTTCGATAGTGGCTTGGGAGGAGCCGCAGGGGTTGGAGGCGACGATCTGTACGTCGAAGGCATTTTGGTAGTTGCCCGTGGAGGTACTCAGGCCACAGGAGGGGTCGAGAAAAGTGTAGGTAAACACGGGGGGGACGTTGGCCTGGGTATAGCTTTGGATCAGCTGGCCGCCGATGTAGATAAAGTAGTCGGTTCCCGCCGGGTTGTTGCCGGTATTGGTGATGGGAAAGTCGATGGTGGCGGGGGCGCAGAGGCCGACGGTATTTCCCGGATTGGCCAAGCCGACGGAGGGGTTAGAACCATTGTAAAATAGGTAGTCCTTGGTGGCGGTACAGCCGTTGCTGCCGGTGACGGTCACTTGGAGGTTGTAGTAGCCGTAGCCATTGTAGAGGTGGCTGAGGAAGGAGGAATTGGGAAAACTGGTATTGTCATGGTTCTCCACACTCCCGTCGCCCCAGTCGATGGTATAGGACTGGTTGTCGGGGATGGTGGTAGAGGCGTTAAAGATTTGCAGGGTGGCCTGGGGGGTGGCGCTGCAAACGCGGATCAGCGTATCCTCAAGGATGGCATTACCGGGCACGACGTCGATGGAGGGGTCGGGTAGGGGGAGGGAGGTGCCGCACTGGGGCCGTCGGGCGGGAGACGATCGCGTGGCCAAGAAAATTAGAACTACCCAAATGTATACTTTTCTCATAGGAAATCTGGTTTTTCCAAACAATTTGAAAAAGGACAATAACTACTGGTTATCGAGGGGCTATTTTCGAGTTACGGTTTTGGGAGTACTTTCGGTTTAGTGTTCGCCGCCGTTTTGGGGCGGATTCGTTTTCGTTTGGTTAAAAGTGTTTTTGTAAGTGAGTAATGATCAATAATCGTTTAAAAGAATCTCGTACAATCCATTGCCCGTTTGGCCGAGCTCTTGCGGCTTCCGCCAAATAGCCCCGGGGCATCGTTGAAGTTCCAGCGGAAAGCCGCTTCGATCACACCACCGGCGCGCGATCCCAGACCCGTCGTGTTGGCGTCGTAGCTCAGTCCGACAAACATGTTATTGGACTTGCCCGGTTTTTTGGACTCGATGAAAGTACCAAAAGCCAGGATCAGGGCATTGGTGTTTTGCACCCCCGCCAGCGGCCGCTTGTTTTGGTACAAGGCACCGACGTAGACGCCTTCGTAGATCAGGTAGCACCCGTAGGTCAGTACTTGTAAGTTTTGTCGCGTGCGGGCGAGCTGGTCGCCCTGTACATCGTATTTGATATTCGGTGACAGCGCAATGGTCTTTTTGGAACCATTGAAAAACCAAACCGGGATGACCGACCCCGCGTGAAGGGTCATACGCGGGCTGACCCGCGTTCCCAGGTTGAGAAACGATTCGTTGCCCCCGTTGGGGTTAAACAGCGCGGGCAAGTGGTGCATACTAATGCCCAGACTGTGTCGGGTATCGCGGAGGGTTTTCTTTTTGCTGATTTTCATATCGGTATCAAAACGCCAAACCACCCCCGCGCCAAAATCGGAATGGCTGACGCGATCGAAGATCGGAACGGCCGCCGTTTCGTAGACCGCCCCGTAGAGCGGATCCAATTGGTCGGAAAAGGTGATTTTGCTCCAGTCGATCGCCTTTTGGACGTACTGGTACTGGATACCGATGTGAATATTGTGGTGTTCGAAGGGAATGGTGTAGGCGTAGGAGAGCCCCTCCGTCGTGGTCTGGAGTTGGGCCAATCCCTGCTGATCGTGGATGAGGCTCAGGCCGATGCCACTGTTGAGCGAGGGCTCCTGGAGCTCTACGTTGAAGCCATAGGTGCGAAAACCCCGGTCGACGTTGAGCCACTGCATGCGCGAGACGCCCGATACGGTGATACCCGCTTCGATCCCGGTGAAGGCGGGATTGAGGTACACCCGATTGGCATAAAACTGTGAAAAAGATGGGTCCTGGGCTTGGGCGGAGATTCCGAACAGGCATAGGAAACCCAGAGCGTAAAGAATGCGTTGCATACGTTATGCTTTTAAGTTAATTACCTATGTTGTGTGTGTTTAGTCAGGAAAATCGACCAAATGGGTGTAATACATATTATCAGCAATAATTATGCCTAATAATGGTGTCGATTGGTCCTGTGGGAGGAAAGATATGTTCGGATAACCAGAATGGGGGGGGAAGTACTGTATTGTGTAGGATTATAATTCGCTTGAAAGAAGCAGAATCACCCACTCAATTGTTGTAAAGCGCTTGGAAGAATTGTGACTTGATTTTTAGCGGTGTAGTACACTATTTGGTAGGAAAAGCCAATGCTTTATTGAGATTATAGAAATAGAAGGGCTGTAATTGTGACGACAAAGCCGTCGCGCGTAGCACTAAATTCGTTCCGTTTTTTCCAACTATTTCCTCCCCCGGCCGGACCCACCTACTCATTCCGCCGGTAGGGCCGTCCCAATAATACTTTTGCCAACTGCTCCGCAATGGGATAGCCAGGCGTTTTTTCCAGCCACATGAACTCACCAGCCGGATTGATTTCGAGGAAAAAATAGCGACCGTCCGGGTGAAGAATCAAATCGATGGCTCCGTAATTGAGTTCGAATCGGTCCATCATCGCCAAAAGTTTATCTTTTAATTCCTGTGGCAAGGGATGGTCTACCCACTGGTCCAGCAGGCCCACGCCATCCTTCCGCCAGTCCAAACGGGTCCGTTCGCTCCGCTGCGAGTCGATGGCTGCGCTGTAGACCTGGTCCCCCACAATGGTCACGCGCAATTCGAG
>CALCCH010000675.1 GCA_937899855.1 uncultured Saprospirales bacterium
CCAGCTCGCCCCGTTCCAAGTAAGTCCGGTTGACGTCCGTAATCTCGTACTCCCCCCGGGCCGAAGGCTCGATGTTCTTCGCAATCTCGACGACTTGCTCATCGTAGAAATACAGCCCCGGAACCGCATAGTTAGATTTGGGTACCGGCGGTTTTTCCTCGATCGAAATCACGCGGTTGTCCTCGTCAAATTCCACCACCCCGTAACGCTCGGGATCGGACACGGCGTAGGCAAACACTTTGGCCCCCACGACATCCACACTGCCCTGTAGCAATCTGCTCAAGCCCGAACCGTAGAAGATGTTGTCTCCCAATACCAGGGCCACCTTATCGTTGCCGATAAAGGACTCTCCGATCACAAAAGCCTGCGCCAATCCGTTGGGGACGTGCTGAACGGCGTATTCGAAGTGGCAGCCCAGGCTGCTACCGTCGCCGAGTAAGCGCTGAAACTGGGAGCTGTCCTCCGGTGTGGTGATGATGAGGATCTCGCGAATGCCCGCGAGCATCAGGATCGACAAGGGATAATAGATCATCGGCTTGTCGTAAATCGGCATGAGTTGTTTGGAAATCGCCTTGGTGATGGGATAGAGGCGCGTTCCGGAGCCTCCGGCGAGAATGATACCTTTCATAAGTCGAAAAAATGCTTGGGTACGGAAATTGGGTAGGTGTCGTCCTTGAAAAAAAGCCTCCCGGAGCGGATGGAGTCCCACTAGCTCCGGGCTGCTCGATCACCTATTTTAAATCATATCACCATGCCCGCCGCTACCGTTTCGTTGGTGCCTTCATCGACGAGGATGACGCTACCGGTAATCCGGTTTTTGCGGTAGGCATCGGCAAACAGCGGTTTGGTGGTCCGGATCACGATCCGGGCAATCTCGTTCATTTCGATGTTCTTGTCCTCCATATCGCGGTGGAGGGTGTTGATGTCGAGGCGGTAACGCACCTCCTTGACAATGCAACGCGCTTCCTGGGTCGTGTGCAGGATGCGGTATTTGCCCTTCAGTTGGAGGGCTTTTTCGTTGAACCAGCAGACCATCAACTCCAGGTCCTGGGTGACTTCGGGCTGGTTGTTTTCCCGGACGATCATGTCGCCCCGACTGACGTCAATTTCGTCTTCCAGTAGCATCGTTACCGACATCGGTGGATGGGCGTGCTCGATTTCTCCATCGTAGGTATCGATTTTCTTAATCGTGGAGGTAAAGCCCGAGGGCAGCACTACCACGCGGTCGCCTTTCTTCATCACGCCACCCGCCACGCGGCCAGCGTAACCGCGGTAGTCGTGAAAATCATCCGTATTGGGGCGAACGACGTACTGTACCGGAAAACGGGGATCGATAAAGTTGTGGTCGCTACTGATGTGTACGTTTTCGAGGTAGTACATCAGCGTAGTTCCTCCGTACCAATCCATCCGCATCGACTTGTCGACCACGTTGTCGCCCTTGAGTGCGGAGATGGGGATAAAGGTCAGGTCGTTGATGTCGAGTTTGGAGGAGAAGCTGGAAAAATCTTCTTTGATGGTTTCGTAGACTTCCTCGCCGTAGTCGACCAGATCCATTTTATTGATGCAGATGACCAGGTGGGGAATCTGCAGGAGGGAGGCGATGATGGCGTGGCGGCGGGTTTGTTCGACCACCCCGTTGCGGGCGTCCACCAGGATGAGGGCCACGTTGGCGGTGGAGGCACCGGTCACCATGTTGCGGGTGTACTGGATGTGGCCCGGGGTATCGGCGATGATGAATTTGCGGCGGGGGGTAGAAAAGTAGCGGTAGGCCACATCGATGGTGATGCCTTGTTCGCGCTCGGCCTTCAGGCCGTCGGTGAGTAGGGCGAGGTTGACCTCCGTTTCTCCCTTGCGCAGGCTACTGGCTTCGATGGCCTCGTACTGATCTTGGTGGATCGACTTGCTATCGTACAGCAGGCGTCCGATGAGGGTACTTTTCCCGTCGTCGACACTACCGGCGGTAGTGAAGCGCAGGAGTTCCATATTTTGGTAGGCTTGATTGTCCATTTTAAGTTAATTTTTAGTGGCGGGAAAGGGTGCGGGCCTTCCCGATGTGTTTGGCGTTTCTGGTGGGTGGTGAGGGGTTTTAGAAATAACCTTGCTTCTTGCGGTCTTCCATGGCGGTTTCGGAGCGCTTGTCGTCCGCGCGGCCACCGCGTTCGGTGATGCGGGTGGTGGCTACCTCTTCGATGATGCCCTCTACCGTGGTGGCTTTGGAGGGAAAAACGCCGGTGCAGGTCATGTCGCCGATCGTACGGCAGCGGACCATCATGTCTTGTACTTTTTCTTCGGGCTTGCGGGGGATGACGGGCGTATCGGCCAAGAGGACGCCATCGCGCCAGAAGCACTTGCGCTCGTGGGCGAAGTAGAGGGAGGGCAGTTCTACTTTTTCCATCGCCAGGTACTGCCAAACGTCGAGTTCGGTCCAGTTGCTGATGGGGAAGACGCGGAAGTGCTCGCCAAACTGCTTTTTGCCGTTGAACAGATTCCACAATTCGGGCCGTTGGTTTTTGGGATCCCACTGACCAAACTCATCCCGGTGGGAGAAGAAGCGTTCCTTGGCGCGGGCCTTTTCTTCATCGCGGCGGGCCCCACCAAGGGCGGCATCGAATTTACCTTTTTCCAACTCATCCAACAGCACCGCGGTCTGCAAACCATTGCGGCTGGCGTTGTAGCCTTTTTCTTCCGTCACCATCCCCGTGTCAATCGCCGTTTGTACCGAACCGACAATCAGTCGCGCTCCGATTCTTTCGACCAGGCGGTCGCGGAATTCGATCGTCTCGGGGAAGTTGTGCCCCGTATCGACGTGTAGCAGGGGGAAGGGAATGCGGCCGGGGTAAAAGGCCTTCTGGGCGAGGTACACCATGAGAATGGAGTCTTTCCCACCGGAAAACATCAGTACCGGATTTTCAAATTGTGCAGCCACTTCCCGCAGGATGAAGATGGATTCTGCCTCCAACTCTTTGAGATGATTGAGATGGTAATTCATTCTTTAGTGAGTTTTGTAAATTGGTCCGATAAGTAGGCTCCGCCCAAGGCTTCGCCAACGATAAGTCGCACTTATCTCCCGATGAACGAAAAAAACTACCGCGAAAAAACTCGCCGTAGTGCTTAGATCACAACCCCATTGATCACTTTACGCAGCAATTTGGGGTCGATATTAATTTGTAAGGTGTAGCCCAAAAATTCGAGGTCCACCAAAAATTGTTTTTTTCCTTGAATGGCGCACAAACGCCCCCGCGTCCCCACCAGGTTTCCACTGGCCACCTCCACCGTATCGCCCTCGTGGTAGCTTTGCTTCTCGACGTTGACTTCCATCCCCTCCCCCAATACCTGCTTGAGCAGATCGATCTCCTCCTCCGGAATCGCAATGAGGTTGCCCGCAAACTTGACGAAGCCCAGGACGTGTTCCGTTTCCAATACCCGTACGTATTCGGTCTTGGTGATCTGGACAAAAACGTAGCAGCTAATCAGAGGCAGCTCCACCTTGCGAATCTTGCGGGTGTAGCGCCGCACCAGGGTTTGGATGGGCAGGTAAGCCCGCACCCCTTTCTTCTGCAACTGCCGGCAGACCATCTTTTCCCGCTTGTAGGGCGTATAGATGGCAAACCAGCGCGCCTCGCGCTCGTCCAAGTGATTTTCGTAAGTGGGTTCTTGTTTGCTCATTCGTTTTAACCATTCCGATTGTGTCGGTCCGCAGGACGATCGGCCCCGCGTCGCCCAGCAATCGCTATTTATTACAGCCGCCAGTAGAGGAGATCCCCCTCCGGGCGTTGATAGATCGCTTTGATGTCGATTAGGATGGGGCCCTCCTTGGATAGGATGCTGCGGAAGTAGTCCATATCCAATTCGTAAAATTCGCGGTGGTTGACGGCCACCACAACCGCATCGTAATCGTTCGATACCTGATCGATGAGGGAAAACTTGTAGGAGCGGGCCACCTCGTTGGCCGAAGCGTAGGGGTCGATCAAGTGTACGTTGACGGAGTAGTCCATCAGTTCGTGCACCAGGTCCACCACCTTGGAGTTTCGGATGTCGGAGACGTTTTCCTTGAAGGTAATTCCCATCACCAGTACCTTGGCTTGCTGGGGGCTTTTGCCCACCTGGATGAGCATCTGCACCAGCTTTTTGGCGATGTAGGCCGGCATGAAGTCATTGACCCGTCGCCCGCTGAGGATCACCTGGGGGTCGTAGCCCACCTGCTTGGCTTTGTAGAGCAAGTAGTAGGGATCCACGCCGATACAGTGCCCTCCCACCAGACCGGGATGAAAGCGGAGAAAATTCCACTTCGTACCGGCGGCTTTGAGTACCTCCTGGGTATCGATATTGAGTTTGTCAAAAATGATCGCCAGTTCGTTTACCAGCGAAATATTGAGGTCGCGTTGGGTATTTTCGATCACCTTGGCCGCCTCGGCCACCCGGATGTTCGGGGCCTCGTAAACGCCAGCCGTGATGATGGCAGCGTAGGTTTGGCTGACCAAGTCCAGCGCCTCCGCATCGCTTCCCGATACCACCTTGCAAATCTGTGCGATGGTACGTTGCTTATCGCCGGGACTGATGCGCTCGGGAGAATAACCGATTTTAAAATCTTCCCCTAACTTGAGGCCCGAGCACTCCTCCAGCACCGGCAGGCAATCCTCTTCGGTACAGCCGGGATACACCGTAGATTCAAACACCACACAGTCTCCCTTTTTCAAATACTGCCCCACCAGTCGGGAGGCATTGAGCACGTGTTTGAGGTCGGGTACCTTGTGGGAGTCGACCGGTGTCGGAACGGCGACGGCATAAAAATGGGCCTCCGCCAGATCGTCGGGATTTGTGGTAAAGCGAATGTCCTTATCCCGAAAGACCGAGTTGGGCAATTCCTGGGAGGGGTCGCTTCCCGCTTGCATCTGTTGGATGCGCTCTTCGTTGATGTCAAAGCCGATTACGCGAAACTTTTTCGCAAATTCTAAAGCCAGTGGCAGGCCGACGTAGCCCAGTCCCACCACGGCGATGGTTTTTTGTTTGTGTAGTAGTTGTTCGTAGGTCATTGAATGTAGGGTCCTTTTTTCTTTGCGTAAATGCGCTCGATGATATCGACTACTTTGAGTCCTTCGAGGGCATTGGTTTTGATGGATTTACCATTTTGTAAGACCTCCACCACGTTTTCGATGACGTAGTGGTGATTGGCCGCCGAGCCCTGGTACGCCCCGTAATCGTTGGCGGGGTTGGCCGCCGGTAGGGTGGGCATCTCGTAGTCGGCAATGTGGCAGTACTCCACCTGATTCATGTACTGCCCGCCCACCTTTACGCTCCCCCGCGAGCCGATGACGGTCAAGCTGCTTTCGAGGTTGCGGTTCCAAACGGCGGTGGAGTAGTTGAGACTGCCCATACCGCCGCGAACAAAATCGAAGTGAACGACTCCGGAGTCTTCGAAGGCAGTGGATTGGCGGTGGGTAAAATCCGCAAAGCGCGCTTCGATGTTGTGGAGGTCCCCAAAGAGCCAGTAGATGGTGTCGATAAAATGAGAAAACTGGGTATAGAGTGTTCCCCCATCGAGGTTGGCGGTGCCGTGCCAGGGGTGGGCTTCGCCCTGCTGGTAGTAGTAGCGATCGTCGCGATTCCAATAGCAGTTGGCTTGCACCATTAGGATATCGCCCAAGCGTTGGGCATCGATGATTTCCTTGAGCCAGATGGAAGGGGGAGAGTAGCGGTTTTGCATGACGCAAAATACCTGGCGGGAAACCTGGAGCGCCTTGTGGATCACCGCTTCGCAATCGGCCCGACTGAGGGCCATGGGTTTTTCACATACTACGTGCAAGCCTTGGTCCAGTACCCGGAGGCACTGGACGGCGTGGAGGCCGTTGGGTGTACAGATACAGACCACGTCTAATGTCAAGTCGGCACGCAACAATTCTTCGAGATCGTCAAAGAAAGGTACGCTACAAGCCGTCAAGGCCAAATCTTTTTTTGGCCGGATATCACACAGTGCGCTTAGCTCGCACTTTGGGTGTGCTTGAATAATCGTGGCGTGACGTTTTCCGATATGACCACAACCAACTACCGCGAACTTGATGGTGTCTGCCACAATTAATTCGGTTATAGCTTTCTCACAGAATTGTTTTCTAATTGGTATTGCTCCTGGCTTTCGGCGCAGGTGGCCCAGCCGTTTTCAAAATGCAAGCGGTGCCCCCGCTCACTCATCCAGCCGATTTGCCGACCGGGGTTTCCCACTATTAGGGCGTAAGCGGGAATGGACCGAGTCACCACCGTTCCCGCCCCAATGAAGGCGTAGGTACCAATCTCGTGGCCGCAGACGATGGTGGCATTGGCGCCGATGGTCGCCCCCCGACGCACAATGGTTTTTTGATACGCGTCTTTTCTGACGATGGCCGCTCGGGGATTGACTACGTTGGTAAACACCATCGAGGGCCCCAAAAAAACATCGTCCTCACAAATCACTCCGGTGTAGATCGAGACGTTGTTTTGTACTTTTACGTTATCTCCCAAACGCACCTCCGGGGCGAGAAATACGTTTTGCCCCAGACTGCAACGGCGGCCGATCTTGCTCGGCCCCATTAGGTGGCAAAAATGCCAGATTTTGGTCCCCACGCCAATGTCGCAACCCGCATCGATAATGGCGGTTTCGTGGGCGTAGTAGGCTTGGGCCTCCATAATGATCGCTCCGATTGCCGTTTAGTCGTTCGACCAAATCAGCAAGGGAGCTGGTTTAAAGGTTTCCCAATTGATCCGATCCAATTCCTCCGTCTGGTAAATCAAATAGCGAATCTTTCGCTTAACCAGTTTCTCCGCCTTGGCGATCAACTTGATCAAATAAGCTTGATCGATATTGCCCACAAAGATCAGATCGATGATGTCGCTGTCCAAACCCCGCGAAAACTCTCCCACCAGATACACCTTGTCGACCTCACCCAAGCGCTCCACCACGGTTTCGATGATGCGATCCAGCCCAATGTGTTTGCGGATGATGCTGTGGATTTCCTTAAATAGCGGATGCTGGGTATTGGCGCGAAACACTTTCTTGTTGCCTTCCTGGGCCGCACTGAGCATTCCCGCACTCTCCAGCTTATTCAACTCCAGCCGAATCGCATTGGTCGACTCCCCAAACTCTCCCTCCAAGCTACGGAGGTAGGCTTTGGTCTGGCTGTTGAGAAAGAACTTGAGCAACAGCTTGATGCGCGTCTTAGAGGAAATGAGCGTTTCAATCATTTTTCTAATATGAGTAGCAAAACTACTCAAAAAAGGATTAGATGTGCAAATTAAAATGGCATTTTTTGAGATTTATTGAGGGCCCCTCCGCTAATCCAAGCGCTGGATGAGCAGGATTAGGGTCAGAATGGCGGTGGCTTGGGTAATCGAATCGGCCAGTACCCGACCCCAGTCGATGTCCTCCATATCTTCTATTTCCTTTTCCGGTTCGACTGGCTTTTC
>CALCCH010000676.1 GCA_937899855.1 uncultured Saprospirales bacterium
ATCGGTAAAGGGCGACAACAAGTGGCGATCGGCCGTAAAGACTATATCGCTGGCCAGTGCGGTAGACGTTCCGTCTTCGGACAGGGGTAAAAAATAAGGGCTCGTATCCACAAAAAATTCCTCCTGCAACCAGGAAGATCCCGTCTTGTGGTAGCCAATGTGGATCAATGCATCGTCAATCATGAGCAATCGCTAAGTGCCTACTACTTTTTTCTTTAACTTAAAAATGAGGTTTCGCTCGGAGTCTGATAAGAAGCCCAAACCGTACAAGGTCAGGAGGTAGCTCCCAAATAAAAAGCCACAGGCCAACAGGCTTAGGATAAAGTGGGTGGCCAGGTACTGCACCAGGACGAAGGCGATTGCCGCCATCGCCAATCCCCCCACCACAATTTTCCAAACGTCGGCAAACAGCGCCACCCGTAGGGCCACCTTTTGATTGAGGAGGCCAAACAAAAATACGACCCCGACCGAATACGACAGCAGCGAAGCCGAAGCGGCCCCCACCAAGCCCCACCGAGGGATCAAAATCAAATTGGCGATCACGTTGATCCCCGCAACGGCCAGCCACAGCAAGCCAAAATAGGAGCGGTCCATCAAGGCGGACAGGCACTTGGTAAGAATCTGCATCAAACCGTACAAAAAGATCGACAGCGACAAGATTTTCATCGGGAGTACCCCCTCGGCAAAGTCCCGCGAACTCAAGCCGAGCAAAAGCGTCTCCCCAAAATTGAAAATCAAAATCGTTACGATGACGCCCAAGCCGAGGTAGTATTTGACCACGGTATGAATCCGCAACTGGATGCGTTCAAACTGCTGGAGCGCGTACAGGTTCGACAGGTCGGGCAGGAGGATTTGGGACAAGGGACTGATGAAGAAAATAATCAAGCTTCCAAAAATATAAGATCCCGAATACACCCCCACCGCCGCAATCCCCAAAAAGTGGAGGATAAAATAACGATCGATTACCGTACCCACCCAATTGCCCAAGCTGGAAAACAAAAGCGGCAGGCCAAAGCGAATTTGCTGCCCCAGTTCCGTCCGGTTCGCCAGGACAAAAGCGTAGCCCTTTTGCCCGTATACCCAGCCCAAGATCGCCAGCAAGCTAATTCCCTCAATGCCAATAACGGCGAGTACGATGGCTTCGATAGAACGGGTCAGGATCGTCATACCGGCGATGGCCAGTAGGATCGAGATCTTCCGCAGCGAATTGATCAGGGCGATTTGCTTGGTAAAACGCTGGGACTGAAAAAAACTCGTAAACGAGTTGAGTAAGGCCTCCAGGATGATGTAAATCCCCAGGTACTTGACCAAATTTCGCCAACGCAAATCGGAGAAAATCAGCTCGGCAAAGAAGTCCTGAAATCCCAATAGGACCAAACCGATGAGCAGCGCCAGCCCAAATACAAACAGCGAAACGGAATTCAGCACCCCCGAGATCGTCGGTTTGTCGCTCGGCTGCGACAGGTACTTTTTGAGGCTCGGGTTGGTGAAGGTACAGAACTGCAAGAACAACCTTCCCGTGATGTTGAACTGTTGCCACACTCCGTACAAACTCGTGCCCAGATAGGTCGTGATAATGGGCAGCAGAATCAGGGCACCACCTTTTTGCACCAGCGGTGAAATACTCAAAAAAAGGGTATCCTTTATAAAGCGGAGGCTGCTAAAATGCCGTCCCGCACGCTTGCTTTTACTCACCGTTTTGGGTTCCATTCGTCGGTCCCTAGCGCCACAGCTCCGTCGGGTAGCTACCGGGTTCTTCTTCAATCATCTCCAAACCATCCTTCGCCAACTGCTGGTCCCAGGGAATGGGGTTGGGCAACAGCAAGTAGGTCAACACGTCGCGGTGTTCCGCCTTGGGAGGAACCGCCCGGTGGAGCGTATTATTCAAGAAGAGCAACACATCACCAGCCTTCGCCTCGTGGTTACTCGGTCGGAAGGGGATGCCGTGCCGGTCGGCAAAGGATTGTAAATTCTCCAGGCGACTTTTGGGATCAATACCAAAGTATCCCTTAGCCCGGTACTCCATCGTATCGACGATGGGCAGGAACTGGGTCGCGCCCCGATCCCGGCCCGCGTCCGTGAGGTGGAGCATGATCTTGAGCGTACCGGTCGGGACATTGTCGCTGTGCCACAGCCACGACGACTTGGGATCATTGGAGGGAAAACTGCGGTAGCAATTGAGCCACTCGATCCGGTAAAAGGAACCTCCAAAGAAGGATTTGATTTCCAGATCCATTTGTTCGTTGTGGAAAATGTCGATCACTTCGCGGCCGAGTACCGTCACCGGTTTTTCGATCCGCGCCGTCAGGTGTTTGACCTCTTCCTTGACCTGTAGGCCTTCCCGCTCCGCAATCAGCTCCGACATGCGCTGGGAAAGCCGGTTGGCCTTTTCCAGGTCGAGTACGTTCCGCAGGAGCTGGGTACCTTGGGTGGGAATCACCGAGTCCCGGAGGCGATCCTTCAGCGGGTCATCACTTTGGCGGTACGTATCCTGGTTTTTCTTGAGGTAACGGATAAACTTTTCGTTGGTAAAATAACCCAGGGTATTGTTATAACGCTTGTAGAAGAAGGGCAGGTCGCCGCCCGGATGCTTCACTTTTTTATAGATTTTCTTGAGTGTCTTTTTCATGCGATGACATTTGATGATAACTTATGGGAAAAGACCCTTCGGACGGGTCAGTTGATTTTAAATTTATTGCCGTAGCGCTGTTGGTAGTAGATCACCATACCACCCACCATTCCCAGCGGTAGGGTCAGGAAAAACTTATTGGTGGCCCCACCCCCGAGAAAGAAATTGACCACCCCGCCGTAGATAAAAAAGGCCAGCACGAGGGTATAGTCCAGCACGGATCCGTCTTGCTTGACCAGGGCCGGAGGTATACGGCGAATACTGCGGTAGGCCAGCCACAGCATCAACAGGTAAACGAAGAGGGCGGGCAAACCATTTTCCACCGCCAAGCGCTGGTACTCGTTGTGCGCCCCCGCCG
>CALCCH010000677.1 GCA_937899855.1 uncultured Saprospirales bacterium
CCCTCAATAGGCGGACACCAACAACCTTACCTTCCCCATCGATTCGACCTACGATATCCTCTGGCAACTGGGGGACGGCAACACCAGTACGGCCGTTAGCCCGCGCCACCTGTACGAAAATCCCGGAACTTACAATGTCTCGGTCGACATCACCTCGCCCATTGGTTGTATGACGGATGCGGCTTGGGACGGGCTGATTCGCATTCGCCCCACGCCCGTGGCGGACTTTACCTGTGAGCCCCCCAGCGTCACCAGCTTTGATTCCGAAGTTCGCTTTACCGCCCAGTCGATCGACGCGGCTTTTTGGGACTGGACTTTTGGGGAGAAGGGCTTTTCTTTTGAGCAAAACCCGGTCTACGTCTTCCCCGATACGGGATTGCAAACCGTGATACAAATCGTCGAGCACCCCGAGGGTTGTCGCGACACGATGTTCAAGGTGATCGACGTGGTGCCGGAGTACCGTTATTTTCTGCCCAATGCCTTTACCCCGAATTCGGATGGCAAAAATGAGATTTTCCTCGGTAAAGGATTTTTTGAAAATATTGGAACCTTCAGAATGATCATCCTCAATCGGTGGGGAGAGCTCATCTTTGAGTCCCGCGACCCCAACCTGGGGTGGAACGGGCGCAAGTACAACACGGGAGAGCCCAGCCCGGGAGGCGTCTACGTCTACCAGGTGCGCTTGTCCAGCACCCGTGGCGAAACGATGGAACTCAAAGGTTTTGTGACCCTGTTGAGGTGACGCAAACCACCAGCTTATGAAGCAAGTGTACGCCTTATTTTTTAGTCTAACCTTTTTAGGCTTGCTTCCCCAGTGGAGTGCGGCCTCCCACATCGTGGGGGGCTACGTGTCCTACGAGTGTCTGGCGCTCGGTCGGTACCGGGTCACCCTCAATATGTACGTCAATTGCAACAGCCAAGCCAATGATTATTTCCCCACCATAGCGCCCGTCACCATTTTTCGAGGCGACGCTCCCCCTTACGAAACCATCGGGACGCTCCCCGTTCCGATCAGCTGGCCCCCCACCTCGATCCCACTCGACGACAATCCCTGTGTCATATTGCCACCGGACATCTGCGTGGAGGAGGGACAGTACGTTTTTGAGGTGGACCTCCCCGTTGCGGACGAGAGCTACCACATTGTTTTTCAGCGTTGTTGTCGCAATGCTTCGATCACCAATATTGTGGCGCCCGCGCGCTCCGGGGCTACTTTTAGCCTCGAAATCCTTCCGGCGGCGCAGACCCTTTGCAACAGCAGCCCCGCCTACAATGCTTATCCCCCCGCCGTGATCTGTGTCAACCAGCCGATGGAAATCGATCATTCGGCCATCGATCCCGATGGCGACGAGTTGGTCTATTCTCTGTGTTCGCCCCTGCTCGGTGCGGGTTTGGAGGGCACCTCCCAGGGGACGGGGGGGAATGCCGAAGACTGTGATGGTTACCGCCCCGACCCGGCTTGTCCACCGCCCTTTGATCGGGTGCCCTTTATCCAGCCCGATTATTCGGCCCAAGTGCCGATCCCCGGAAGTCCGCCGATGCGGATCAGCTCCACCACGGGTTTGCTGACGGGTTTTCCCAACTTACAGGGGCAATTTGCGGTCGGGCTGTGTGTATCGGAATACCGCAACGGGCAGCTGCTCAGTGTGATCCGGCGCGATTTTCAGTTCAACATCACCTATTGTGAGGAGCGTTTGCGCTCGGCCGTGGTGGCGGACGAGGTGATCCCGGAGACCGATACCTATCTCCTAAATTCCTGTGGGGAGAAGACGATCAATTTTATCAATTCGAGTACCATTGAATCCTTTATCGACGAATACCGCTGGGAGTTTACGCTGGGGGGCGTTCCGCAAACCTACAGCAGCAAAAACCTCCTGCTCACCTTCCCCGATTACGGTACCTACCGGGGCTTGTTGATCCTCAACCCCGAGAACGATGTCTGTCGGGATACGGGCTGGATTCAGGTCAATATCTTTCCCGAGCCGGTGGCGGATTTTGTTTTTGAATACGATACCTGCGTAGCGGGTGATGTGGTATTTTCTGACCGAAGTACTTCGTCGGGAGGGGCCGTCGTCGATTGGCGTTACGACTTTGGCGATGGTCAGAGCAGTGTGGAGCCCAATCCGGCGCATCTTTTTGCTTTTCCCGGGCTACATCAGGTGTACTTGGAAATTCGGGATACCAATAGTTGTACCGCGGTGCGGCGCAAAGCCGTCAATTGGCAACCCGCTCCCGCTTTGGTGGTGGTGGAGCCGAGTCTTTTCAAGGGCTGTGCGCCACAGGAAGTCTTTTTTCGAAACCTTTCCTTTCCCATCGATTCCAATTACCTGATCGAGTGGGATTTGGGGGATGGTCAAAGCAGCATGGACATCAGCCCCGTTCACCTTTACGAGGAGGTGGGGCTGTATTCGTTACACGTGGGGATTACCTCGCCCCTGGGCTGCTACGTAGAAGAATCTTGGGAGGACTGGATCAAAGTCAATCCCGACCCAGTGGCGCGGTTTAGCTACAGTCCCGATGGGGGGCTGACTAATTTTGCCTCGGAGGTGACCTTTTACGACGAATCCGAGGGCGCGAAGTATTGGGAATGGTATTTTAACGAGATTGACTTTA
>CALCCH010000678.1 GCA_937899855.1 uncultured Saprospirales bacterium
CACGGCCTCTACGGCTACGAAGACGCCAGCCCCGGCTTTTAGGTGGATCCTACCTTCTTCTCCGAGCGCGGTGGTGTAGCGGGATATTGTGAAGATGGGACCGGGCTTTACATCTGGAGCGACGGAGATGTACACGCCGGCGTTTGGAAGGATGGGGACCAGCATTACTGGGGCGCCATGTTTTGGAATGAATACGGGAATGCAGATTTTTACCAGGGCATGTTTCGGAATGGGGATCGCCAGGATCGGGGATTGTACGTCTACGAAAATGCCACCCCCAAATTTGAAGTCGAAGCCCTTTCCTACCTCGATCGTCGGGAGCTTACCGCCAATTCGACCATCCACTTTATCCTGTTTACCGATACCGACGACAGCCGCGTGGGGACCTCCTGCGAGGAGACCAACAAGTACTTTAGGAATACCTTCGTACCCAAGCTGGAGCGCTACTCCGGGATGCAGGTCCGAACCTATTACCGCAGCGGCAGCAGTTATTTCAACCTCTCCGACCTGAACCGTACCATCGCCAACCTCTCCACGGGTAGGAATGACGTCATTTTCTTCTACTACGCGGGCCACGGCTACAATCGGGGCTACAGCGATTTCCCCACGATTACCCTGGGAAGAAGTGGCGAATCCATTGCTTCCCGACAGAAAGACCTGATCGATGTGTACACCACCCTACAACGAAAACCCCACCGCCTACTGCTGGTGATGGCCGAGGCCTGTAATAAGGTCTACGCTCGGAGGAACGACATGCGGGTGAGCAACATCGTCAACAATTTTGCGCTTTACCAGGATGAAAGTCGGCACATCAAAGAGCTGTTCGTCCAGTCTCGCGGTGACTACCTGATGTCCAGCAGCGGCAAAAACCAACTGTCGCACCTCGCTAGTGGCCAACCGGGCTTTTTTACCTGCAGCTTCCGAGATGCCTTCGCTCACTACGTTGACATGGGCTACAGCGGAACGGCTACCTGGGGGAAAATTTTCAACCAAACCAAAAGCAATACCCGCAGCAATGCCGAACAGATTGGCGAGGTCCAGGTCCCACAGTGGTGCGAGGGCGATTACTGCAATTGAAAAAATGCCGATCATGAAAATACCACTAAGCTACCTGTCCCTCTTATTGCTGGGCATCATCTCCCTGGCCAGTACCTGCAATGCCCTCCTCACCGGCTACTCCAATCTGCCCTACGACGCTCGCGTCGTCCAGTTCCTGGGCGATCGTACGGTGCAATTTCTGAATGCCGCCGATAGCGTAAAAGTCTACGCCCACGCTCCGCTCGCGGAGGCCGCTCCCGAATCCCAGCACCAGGGTTATGCGCAGAGCCAGCAAAGCGATACCCTGACCAATCGGCAACGCTACGCCCTCCACCAACTGCTGCGCAGCGAGGGCAGTTACAGCTTCGATAGCCTACAAAAATCCTGTGCTTTTCTGCCCCAGTACGCGATCGCCTTTTTCGGAACGGACAGCCAAACCCAGCGGGTCGATACCCTTTCCGTTTTGCTGGACCTCAACTGTAGCGTTTGGCAATTTCACCTTGCGGACCAAGCACCGTTTGAGGACTTCGACCGGGTCCGCGATACCTTAGGCCATTGGCTCCAAGAACTGTTACCCATGCCTCCCCCAACATCTCCTTCTACGGCCTCCACCGAGATGGTACTGGATTACCTCAAGGCCAACTTTGGTGCGAAGATCGCCGAACGGATGGTCGCCGCGGATTCCATTTCGGCCTTCCTGCTCAATCCCGAGGAAAGCTCCAACGATTCCAGCAAATTGTTCAATGGCTACCTGATTGTCGATCGGGTGGAGCAACTGGAAAGCCCCAAGCAACAACTCCTCCTCGACCTCCTCAAGGGGAAGGAAATCAAGGTGGCCGGCGCCCAGTTGAAAAACTGTACCTTCCTGCCGGACGTTGGTTTTCGCCTGCACGTGGAAAAGGAGCAATACACCGATTTGTTGATCGCCTTTTATTGCGACGACTGGTTGCTCATCAACGCCAACAAACAGGTTCGAACGGACTGTCGCTTGCTGCGGCCCGACCTGTTGAGCGTGGCGCGCGAGTCTTTTCCCGACGATGCTTACCTGCGGAGCATCCCCTTGGAAAGCGAATGATGGGGGAGGGGGCTTAGCGCTCGCGGTAGGCGTAAATGGTGAGTACCGATTCCGCACTGCGCCATTCGAGTGGCCCCAGCTGGCTCAGGTCTTTCAGCACCTCGGGAATGGACGATCGACAGTACAGCTGTAGGGATGCAATCTCCCGGTAGAGTATCCAGCCCGGCACGGGAGGGGCAGTCACCATGCTTTCCATCCCGTTGGGGTAAAAGTCGACCCCCCAAGCCTCGCTGCCGTCGATGAGCAATTGGTGGGAGCGACCGTAGATGGATTGCAGGGTGAGTTGGGTAAAAAGCTCCTCGTGTGCGACTAAGAAACCAATGATCCGGCCCCACTGCTG
>CALCCH010000679.1 GCA_937899855.1 uncultured Saprospirales bacterium
GGACCGGCGAAGCGCAGGAGGAGGGAGCGGTGGGAGCCGAGCTGGTCGGCATTGTTTTTTAGCAAAAAAGCGGGTTGACCCGCATTGTTGATCACCAAATCGAGGTCGCCATCCCGGTCGAGGTCGGCGTAGGCGGCTCCGCTGGAGACGGAGTAGATGCTGTCGAGGCCCAAGTCGGCCGTGATGTCGGTAAAGCGGAGATCGCCGCGGTTGCGGAAAAAATAATTGGGTTTCTCGTGGCGGGGGAATTGCTGGAGCATCCGTTGGAAGAGCAAGCGCTGTTCCTCCCGTGGGGTATTGACCGTCAGGCGTTCGTTGAGACCTTGGACGACCCGGACGGCGTCGTTGTTGCGGATGTTGCGTTTGATGCCATTGGTGATGAGGAGGTCCTGCCAGCCGTCATTGTCCAGGTCCAGGAGCAGGGGTGCCCAGCTCCAATCCGTATTGGAAATGCCCGCCAGTTGGCCGATGTTCGAAAAGCGGGGCGACCCTTCCCGGGGCGTTGGGCCCTGGTTGAGCAGGAGGCTGTTGAACATGTACTGGTGGTGCTCGCCCCGATCCACCAGGGCGTGGAACTGCGCCGGGTTCATGGCGCTCATACTGGTTTTGATGCCATAATTATCAGCGGCGACCATGTCCAGGTTGACGATGTCGGGCCAGCCGTCGTTGTTGATATCGCCGATGTCGTTGCCCATGGCGTTGAAGGAGATTTGCTGGGTCGCTTCCTCGATTTGTTCTTGAAACGTCCCGTCTTTCTGGTTGACGTAGAGGTGATCCTGTCCCGAATAATCGTTGCTGACGTAGACGTCGGGCCAGCCATCGTCGTTGAGGTCGCTGATGCCCAGGCCGAGGCCAAAGCCCAGCCGGTTGTTGACGATTCCCGCCTCGGTGGTGACCTCACGGAAAAAGCCCTCCTCGTTGGCAAACAGCATTTCTCCCATCAGCGGGCTGCTGCTGCGTTGGCGTTGGGGAATCTCCTCGGCAGCGTAGGTATCGATGCCGTGGTTGATGAGGAAGAGGTCCAGGTCGCCATCGCGGTCGTAGTCGAAGAAGGCGGCTTGGGTCGAGTAGGCGGGAATATCCAGTCCGTAGGCTTGGGCTTGCTCGCTAAAAATGGGGATGCCATCGGCATTGTTGCCCTCGTTGATGAGCAACTCATTGCGTCGGAGCTCGGGATTGGTAAAGCGGCCCGATTTGCAGAGGTAGAGGTCAAGGCGGCAATCGGAATTGATGTCGACGATACAAACGCCCGTGCTAAAGCCACGCGTTCCACCGCTCTGGCTGATGTCGGTAACGTCGCGGAAGGTGAGGTCGGCCCGTTGGAGGAACAAGCGGTTGGTGGCCAGGTTGGACAGCAGGTAAATGTCGGGCGAATCGTCGCCGTTGAAATCGGCTACCGCGACCCCGGCACCGTTGTAAAAATATTCGTAAGTCAGGACGTTTTGTTGGGGCGATTCGCGCAATTCGTTGGTGAAGTGGAGTTGGGATTGTGCGGGGGGGATGCGCTCCAAAAGGGGCTTAGGGAGGGGGCTGGCCGTTGGTCCACAAGCACTCAGGAGCCCCAGCCAGGGGAGCCATCGAGCGAGCAAGGAATACCATTTCGTCGTCATTTATTTACATATTTACTTAGTACTTTCCGGTATAGGTACTGTTTGATCAAAACATTATTACAATTATAAAAAACTTTTCAAAAGAAAATTTCTTATTCGTGGGACTAAAAAAAATTTACTGCGATTATTTTTTTTGAAAACGATTACATACTTTTGGTGAAAATTCATTTCTGCTGGGTGAAGCGACCGGAGCTGCCGTACTGCTTCCCCCGCGGTGAGGAACCATTCCCATTGCGGGTAGACAACATGAGGGTTCATCGAACTTTTGACGTACGCCGTCCGGGTATTTTTTAGCTTTTCCTTATTCCTCAATTTTAACCAGATTCTTTATGAAATCGAAAATTTACTCAAGTCCGGGATTCGCCGGTCCGTGGTGTAGCCGCATCCTGCTGCTGGGCCTTTTCCTATTTTCGTACTTCACCATCGATGCTCAGACGACCGTTAGCGGACTCGTTTCGGATGACAATGGCGAGACTTTGATCGGAGCTTCGGTACTGATTGAGAATACCCAACGGGGAACGGTCACCGATCTTGACGGAAAGTTCTCCCTCACGGTAATGGAGGTCGGTAGTGCCGTACTCGTTTTTTCCTACACGGGCTACGAATCGCAACGGATCAGCCTCGACGGGCGGACCGAGGTGTCCGTCATCCTGCGCTCCGAGACTACGCTGGATGAAATCGTTGTGGTGGGCTACGCCGAAAAGAAGAAGACGGAGGTGACCGGTGCCATTTCTTCGCTGGAATCGGCCAACTTTAACGTGGGAATCATCGCCTCTCCCGAGCAGTTGCTCCAGGCCAAAATTCCCGGCGTACGGGTTACTTCATCGAGTGGAGAGCCCGGAGCCGCGATCGACGTATCCATCCGGGGGGCGGGGTCGCTGCGAAGTGGCAACAGCCCTCTCTACGTCATCGACGGGGTCGCCCTAAGCAATGACGCCATCACGCCGGGGAGCGCCAACGTGGTGGGCAGTAATGCCGGAAACGTAGCAGCCGCTAAAAATCCCCTGAATTTTCTCAACCCGGACGACATCGAATCGATCGACGTCCTCAAGGATGCCTCCGCCACCGCCATTTATGGGTCGCGGGGTTCCATTGGGGTCATCTTGATTACGACGAAAAAAGGAAAACCCGGTGCGGCCAAGGTGTCGTACAACGGTTACGTAGGTACCGCCTCCCTCGCCAATAAGATCGATCTGGTGGGCAGCGGCTCCGGGACGGATTGGCAGGATGAGATTACCCGCTCGGCCCTTTCGCAGAACCACAACCTTTCCTATTCCGGCGGCAGCGATCGGGCCAGTTACCGCGCTTCGCTGAGTCTGTTGGATCAGGAAGGCATCATCGACAAGAGCCGTCTGCGTCGCTACACCGGCCGTTTGAACAGCCGGGTCTTTGCCTTGCCCGACAACCGCCTCCGCATCGACATGAACCTCATCGGTAGTCACGTCATCGATAATGGCATCCCGCGTTCCGACGTGGCCGATACCGACGGGGAATTGATTACCAATACGCTTTCCGCCGACCCCGGACGGCCAATCCGCGATGCCAACGGCGATTTCTCGGCGGGCCCCACCAACCCCGTGGGCTTTCTGGATGCCTGGAACGATGCGACTCGGACCGACCGTTTGCTGGCCAATATTGCGGCCTCGCTGACCATCGTGGATGGGCTGAAGTACCAAGTCAACTTTGGGGTCGACCGTTCGAACGCCACCCGGGAGCAGGAATTGTCGCCGAACAACCTGGAGGGCATCAACATCAACAACGGTTCCTATAATTTTGCGACCATTGCGGCGACCAACGCGCTGGTGGAAAACTTTGTCACCTACCGTCGGGTCGTTCAGAAAAACAATTTTGACTTCCTGTTGGGGCACGCCTATCAGGAGTTTGAGTTCAATACCTTTAACATCGCCAGTAGCAATTTCCTGGTACCGAGCATCAGCGCTTCCGATGATCCAGGGAATGCGACCACGATTGTGGGAACCACGACCGGGACCAATCCCGACGGCACCCGGGAGATCAATAAGTTGGAGTCGGTCTTTGCCCGGGTCAACTATTCCTTTGACGATACCTACATGCTGACCGCCTCCATTCGGGCCGATGGCTCTTCCAAGTTTGGTAGCAACAACCGTTGGGGCTACTTCCCCGCCGTGGCCGCGGCCTGGCGCATCAGCAAGAGCATGAACTTAGATGTTCTGGACGACTTGCGCCTGCGCGTGGGTTGGGGGCAAACCGGTAACCAAGAGATTCCCAACAAGGCGACGCAGGAAACGTTCCAGGTGACGCAAAACGGCGTCTCCCGCGTACGGGAGGCCAATCCCGATTTGAAGTGGGAAGTCAGTACGCAGTTTAACGTGGGGGTTGATTTTGCCCTGGCGGATAGTAAGCTGTACGGTAGCCTCGACTTTTTCAATAAGGTCAATACCGATCCCTTGCTCTTGGTCGATTCGGAGCCCCCCGCGATCTCCCAAAAGTGGATCAACCTACCCGGAGAAATTACCAACTCCGGTCTCGAGATCTTCCTGGGCTCGCAATTGATCAATACCAAATCGGTATCCTGGAGCGTCGACGTCAACGGGACCTTTACCTCCAATTCGGTATCCTTCCCCGACGGCCGCGAAATTTTTACCGGTATCCTCAGCGGTAGAAGTATCAACGGTACGCTCACCCAGGTCATCCGCGACGGCGAGTCTTTGGGTACCTTCTTCCTACCCGTCGACAATGGCGATGCCACCTCTACGGAGCGCGAAGTCTTGGGTTCGGGTATTCCCGATTTTGTATACGGGATCAACAATTACCTGCGCTACAAAGACCTGGACCTTTCGTTTAACCTCTCCGGGGTGACGGGCAATCAAATTTACAATGCGACGGACAACTTCCTGAGCAACTTTGGGGGCAACGTTTCCCAGCGCATCGCCGATGCCGACGGGGTCATCCCGCCCGGAGCTTCCAGCTTTTTCCTCGAAGAGGGCGCCTTTCTGCGGCTCAACAACCTGACGATCGGCTACAACCTGCCGCTCGGAGAAAACAACTGGCTGTCGAGAGCGCGCCTCTACGTCACGGGGCAGAACCTGTTTGTCCTGACGGAGTACACGGGTTACGATCCGGAGGTCAATACGCCGCTGGCGTTCGGGGGCAACCTCTCCTACGGTATTGATTTTGCGGCCTACCCGCGGGCTCGGACCTTCCTTTTCGGAGTAAACATTGACTTTAAATAATCCTTTTTTGACGCTCATTGTTCCATCTAAAAAAAAATACGTAAGATGAAAAATAAACTTTTGCTGATCGCTTTGCTCTTTCTCGTCGGGGCTTGTGCCGACCTGGAGGAAGAAGTTTTCGACGAAGTACAAGTCGAAGATGTGGAGCAATTGCTGGAAAATCCCACCCCGGAGTTTCTGGACAACTTGGTAGCTTCCGCCTACGCCGAACTGATTCCCAATTTTACCGAACGCAATTATTTCAACCTCCAGGAATCCACCACCGATCTGTCGATGACTCCGACGCGGTTTTGGCTGGATCCGGCGAGTAGTGACTGGTTTGACGGCGGTCGTTACCAGGTCCTGCACATGCACGAATGGGACGCTTCCGAACGCACCGTCAACGACGTGTGGAACCTCCTCCAGGGGGGGATTGCGGCCTGTTTGGAAATTCTGGACGCTTTTGACACGCCCACGGCCTTAAGCAATCCCGACCTGGCGCCGCGTCGGGCCGAAGTACAGGGCTTGCTGGCCTTTTACATGTGGGCCATTTTTGACCTCTACGCTCAGGTCCCTTATATCGACTTGAGCACTGGCGAAAATCAGGTCCTGTCCGGCGATGCGGCCGTACTCGAGATTGCGGGCTTGCTCAACGAGGCGATGCCCAACCTACGGGAAAAAGAAGCTTCGAATTCGGGGCACCTCTTTTCCAAAGGGGCGGCACAGGCCCTGCTGTCGCGCCTGCACCTGAATCGGGCGGTCTACCAAGATCGCTACGCTTCCGGCTTTGACTTTAACCAGGCTGACTTGAATATCGTGATCGCTACCACGACCGATTTGATCGACAATGGCGGTTATACGCTCGCCAGTGATTTCTTCCGTCTTTTCGACGGCAACAGCGACAACAATTCCGCTACCGATGAATTGATCTTTACGGTCAACTGTGAAGCGGGGCTGACTTGCAACCGGGCCTTTACCGCAATGGTGATGAGCCAGGGACAATTCGGAGGGGATGCGGGAAGTTTTCGGGGCTGGAATGGCTTCTGTACCTTACCCGAATTTGTAGACTCCTGGGATACGGCTGACCCGCGGTATTTTGAAGAGAACTACCCCAACGAACCCGGGGTCATCGATCCCGCCGATTACGAGCTGAACCGCGGTGTTCAGGTAGGCGTACAACACGGGCCGGTACCCGTTGATGGCGATGGCAATCCAACGGAGGGAGGAACTTTTAAGACGGATGACAATGGCATGCTCGTCATCGAGGTGCTCAAAAACTTCCTGCGCGACGACCAAGTCGTGGACTATTCCCGAGAGGTGAGCTTCTCTTCCAACCAGTGGGCGGGTGCGCGAATTTTCAAGTACGAGTACGACACGCCGGGGCCCGGTCGTTGGGACACCAACATCAACCCGGTGATTTTCCGCCTGGCGGATGCCTACCTGATGCGGGCCGAGGCCAAACTGCGTCTGGGTGATTCGGGAGGGGCTCTGGACGATGTAAACACCGTTCGGACCACCCGCGGCGCTTCGGCACTGAGCAGCATCACGCTGGAGTCCTTGCTGGAGGAAAGAGCCTTTGAGTTTTACTTCGAATCGCAGCGGCGGACCGATCTGATTCGCTACGGCAAGTTCAATGATCCCTGGACGGAGAAAGCGGCGAGCGACGTGAACAAACGCGTCTTCCCGATTCCCCTGAATGCACTGGCCTCCAGTTCGAACCTGCGCCAGAACCGGGGCTTCTAGTTACTGCATCCTACCTAGCTGTTGCACATTGGCGCAGCGAATCGGCTTTGGCCGGGACGTTGCGCCAATTTTTTTTGGAGGCCGTACTTGGGTAGGTTGGCGGTCTGCTCTGGTGTGGAATGCTTTGGGGGAAGGGCGAAAAGGTGGGCTTTGCGTTTGGGCAGGGAGGAAACTAAAATTTCGGGATTAGGCAGAATTTGGGGCTTGGGTTACCCCTAGTCGCGGTCGCTGCCACTCATGAAGCGATTGGCAGGATCGTGAGTTTTTTTGGCAAGATCGTGCGCGCAAAGCACCCTACCTTTATTGCGATCAGAATCCTACGCTCGATCGTACAATACGCCATCCCGACCCGGAGCCATCCCGTGGCTTCGTGGTCCTGGCAGCATATGGGCGATGGTCATTTTTCATCAGCATTTAAATTCACATTATCATGGCAGTAGAATTTCTTACCTGGAACATGCAGGGCGCCGGCTCGGGGGCCGACCGCACCTTGAAGTGGACCCAGATGATCGGTTTTCTCAACAACGCGGCCAACCGGTCGATTCGCTACGTCGCCTTTCAAGAGGGGGGACAACACAGCACTTACACCCATTTGCGCACTCAAGGTTTTGCGAGTGGTTTTCGGACCCTCGACTACAAGATTTACAATCGCGGGGGCGCGGAAGAAATCCAGTGGCAACTCGATTATTTTGAGGTTTCGACGGATCGGGGAGTAAATCGCTACGGGGTGTACTTTCTCAGCCGCTACACCAAGGCGGCGGGCGGCGATTGGGTAGAAACCCTGCGGGTGAGCATGGGGATATTGGTACGCTTACCCTGTAATGTGACGAAAGCCCGTTTTATCAAATTCAGCGACGACATTTCCGATTTCCTACGCCCACCAGTGGGGATCATTGTTGATGATGAACTCATGATCGCCAGCTTGCATTCTACCGCTCGGGGGGGCTTCAACACCCAAGAACTGATCAACAGCGTTTGCGATTGGTTCAATGGCGAGCCGGATGCCCTGGAGTTGTTTATCATGGGCGACTTTAATATCAATGGCTTGTCGGATGCCACTTTTCAATCTTGGATGGACGACTTGATGGGTTTGGACGGACAATTGGCCACGGTGCCCATCGGAGGCCCCGGCGTACAACAGCAGTACACGCACTACTCGACTCGGGGGGGACGGAAGCGGTACGATTACGGAACGTACATCTATCCTGAGGATGCGGCGCAGGGTGATTTTTCTTTCGAGACCATTTACTACGATCGCCAACAGCCCTCCGCTCCGGAAAACCAACCGGTACCCAGACCACTGGCCCCGGGCAACCACAACTACGACCTGAAGTCGGACCACCGGGTGCTGACCTTTGATATGGATCGGGACTAAGGGACTGCTCAAACGTATGCCCCATCGGTCGTGGCTGGCCCGCTGTTGGTAGCAGTGCTGTCCCACACCGATGGGCCCCTTGGTTCGCGAGCTTCGCAAATCGTACAAGCTAAATTACTTTCAATAGGTGGTAGCCCGAAAAACCTAATATCGAATAGAGTAGGGACAATTTAAACGACATTACCATGCCTTATAACTTAAACTTGGGAGCCAATGCGATGGCCATCGCGGAGCAAGAATACGCCACCGCTGGTACAATCCAATTCACGGCATTTACCTCTTGTATCGGTATTATTTCGCGCAGCGGAACCCAAATTACCGGCATCCATTTGGTCATTAAGAGTGCCGATGATACGCTGTTTAACGATGCGGTGATTCCCGTCATCACCGGTATACTGGGCAACTACGACCAAGTCTGGGTAATCGGCAGAACCGGGCTGTGGGAAAACCCTCAAAATGGGGTGAACGTCGCTTATGACCACTTGATCGCCGCCCTGACCAATCCTGCCATTTACCCACTAGCCGATGGCACTTACGGGGCAAGATTAGACGCGCAAGGAAACCTGGAACTTACCTTCTGAAGTGACTGCTGGCCCAACCGACCGGAGTACGCGATCTTTTGATGACTACCCATCCGTCAGGCCACCCAGGGGGTCTGGCGGATGATGGAGAATACTCTGGGGATACCAATCAAAGCTACTGCTATCAAGCTTAGGGGTTCGATCGTGCTTGGGGGCTACTCCACTTGGTCCGACAAGTAGCTTTACCCACCCTTTAGGTACTTGTACGCGTATTTGTGTTTCCGTAGAATCTCGCTTTTCTACCCAGGGTACTTCGACTAACTTGCCACTGTTTCCAAACCCGATATTCAATCAGAACCCCCACAAAAAAATGAATCAAAAGGCAAAATTTGAGGCCACCAACGTCCTCTCCCCACTTCGAGCAATGCCACCGCTATCCCAACACGATGAAACTTGGGTCCGCGCACTGCGCAGCTTTGTACTGTCCCAATTGGACAATCCGCTGCTTTCTGTTCCCCGCATCGCCCAGCACCTCAACCTGAGTGAACGCCAACTGTACCGGAAGGTCAAACGGGTACTCAAGACCACCCCCAACAAGTACATTCGAGACCTGCGACTGGAGGTGGCCTACCACCTGCTGGCGCAAGGAACTTACGTGACGGTCAACGAGGTGGCCCACGCCGTAGGCTACTCCCGAACCGATTATTTTTCCAACCTGTACCACCAGAATTTTGGCATCAAACCCATCGATATCCTAAAAGAAATTCGGGTTTGAATGGCCCGCTCTCCCCGCGGCTAAGGATCACTCCCGGCCCGGCGACGATTGTCGCCATCGCTTTCGATCCGCGCGTAAAATTGGCAAGATCGTGAGCTTTTTTGGCAAGATTGTGCGCCCAGAATCCAATACCTTTGAACGGGACGACAACCACCCACTACTGGATGTCAACGCGTCTTCGCCCCCAAGCACTTTGCAATAAATCTGAGGTCAAATAATGGAACCAACTGCCAACCGTGTCCCCACCGTTGGCCTGGCACCGCTGTATTTTTTCATCACGTACGACAGCTTTCACATGGAACAATCCACCCTAATCTCGGTCAATAAGATCATCGCACAATACCAAAATAAAGGTGCCTTTTATCTGGACTACAACGACCCGGATATGAGACAGTTTTTCGATTACCAACTGGAGCTGGCTCAGGTGAAGCGCGAATGGTACCCCGCTTTTTACACCCACTTGGAACAGTCGGCCCAGCAAGCCCCCACGCTGCCCCTGACCCTTTTGGGCGCCCGGGCGGGCATCCATCCCGTACACACCATCTCCTCCATCAACTGGACCGAAGCCAAGCACCTGGAAGCGACGGCCATCACCTCCATTCCCGAAATTGCCGTCCACATCAACCAGACCCTGGGATTTTTTAACGAACAACGCGAACCGATCGGCCCGGTAGCGCACAGCCAAACGTACAATCAGGGCAACGAAAGTGTCATCCAGGCCTCCGCGCCCATTCCCGACGACTTGGAAGCGCGCAATATTGTGGTGATCTACACCTTTACCCAAACCATCGACGACGCCTTGGTCCCCGCGGCGGAGGTCGTCTCCACCATTCGCTACCCCCAGAACATCTCCAACCTCAAACCCACCAACGTCCTGGGCAACAATCAGATCAAGGTTTGTCTGACCCGGACGGCTGGTGACTGTGACTATTCGCATCCTTATCCCGGCGCCAACCACGTACTGGTACCCATCGAGGGGAGCATGACCTACTTTGGCAACATTGATCTTTCGGAAGGCAAGCCGGGCAATGCCAATGCGGAAATTTATTTGATCCGCGTCATGGAGGGGGGCAGTATCATCGGTCCGGCCGATGGCTTTCAGTTCTTCAATGCGGCGGGGGTATCCATCAGTGGCAAGACGCTGAGTTGGAACTTGGATTGGTTGAAGTTTAACCAGGTAGATTTCCAACCGGGCGATCAGGTGTACTACGTCTTTAAGGTCAGTTTGCAAGTGGAAGGGGAAGCTGTGGTGGGCTTTATCACCAATGCTCCCAACTCCGTTGCGCCCGGCCAAACGATCCGCAATACTTTTAGCCTACCGCCGATGTACATCCTCTACGGTTGTCTGGCTGCCGGTACGCCGGTACAGCTGTCGGATGGGACTTACCGGGCGATTGAGGATGTCCAATTGGGCGACTGGGTACGATCGGCGCGGGGCGAGGCCCTTTGTGTGGAGGATCTTACCCGGGGAACGGAGGAGGCCTGCTTGCGGATCAGCTATCGCAATGGGGCGGGAGAAACCCGCCGTCTGGTGGCCAGCCCCGGGCATCCTTGCAAGTTGGTGAGTGGTGTCAAGCAGGCCGCTGAGCTGGTCCCCGGGGATCAGCTGGAGGGGCTGATGGAGCGGTGGGAGGTGGTGAACATTGAGGCGGTGGAGGAGACGGTGGTGGTCCACAACCTGCACTTGGGCAAGCGATCGCTGCCGGAGCGCCAGTTGCGGGAAGGCAGCTTTTTGGTGGCGGAAGGAATCTTGGTGGGCGATGCCCGGATGCAGCGGGTCGTCGCTAAGAGTCGCGAACAGAAGGTCCCGAATATTTTAGAACAATTGCCGGAGGCTTGGAAACAAGACTACCAAAATTACTTGCGCTATGGACGACCGCAATAGTGGGCCTCGCTTCGAATCCAATCCTATTACTCCACCCCTCAAAAGCCTGTCATCATGTTAGTCGGTGCCGTTGATTTTCAGAAAGCCATTAGGGTAGACGGAGATGATTTCTTTGGGGCTCACTGGCAGGAGGATGTCTTTTACCTCCTCCCCGCTACGAAGGTCGTCATCAAGGAAGACCCCGTACTGGCCTTCTTACTGAGTATTTTTTACAGCGAGGAGCTACAGGTCATTCACGGCAAGCTCAACTTTACGACCCAATTCAATTTTTCGGACATCGACCACCTCAGCGACTTTCGCAAGATGCACCCCGAGGACTCCGTCCTCCCCCTGCCCATCCAACCCATTCGCCTGCGGTTCGACGCTCCGGGACCCGCTCCACCGAACCTTGCCCAGGCCCCCTACGAAACCAACTGGTCCAACACTGCGAATTCCAATTTCTTGATTAGTACGGATAGTGACAGTACCCTATTCCTCCAGCAGATGTTGCTAGATAGTTCAGCCGGAGTGGGCTTCTCCGCACGACTCGACGTATCGGTCGAGGGCTTGTCGCCCCGTTATCCCTACGCCATCGACGCGGATGCCCAGACCCTGATCGCCCAATTGGCCAGTGGCTTGGGAGTGGTAGACGGGGTATTTATTTACAGTGACCTCATCAGCTACATCACCAGCCAATTCGACCGCTTGTCCTTCCGCATCAAACCCCTACCACCGGACGAACTGAAAGGTCCCCTCGCGGAGGTCTTGGTCGACCGTTTATTCAAAACCTTTGGCCACTTGTACGCGGGCCCGGCTGCCTCCAACCTACCCTACCTCCAACTGCCCACTCCCCAAACCCCCAGCTTGGTCTACTTCAACCTGGAGGACCTGACCCTGGTTCGTCGCCCCTTTACCTATACCCTCGATCCCTTTGAGGCGGCCATCCAAATTGCAGAAAAAGACCCCCAGCAGGTCATCAGCAAGATTAAGACGCCCAAGATTCCCAAAACGGAATTGCGGATTTCCCTCAACTACTTTTTGCCAGCGGGCCTCTCCGAAAGTATCCGTACGGATTTTACGATTACCGTCCCCCCCGGCTCCTTGTATCCCGTGCAGCAGGTACACACCGAATTGCTGCGCTCCGATACCAATCTGTTGGAGTACAAGTTTGTCAACAATCGACTGGATGGGAGTTTGGATTTTAGTTACCGCGTCCGCGTCACCTATTTTTACCAAGGCATTCCCCATACCGTTGAGGGAGAAGAAAGGAAAGGCAAGTCGACCATCCTGACCCTGCTACAGAGCGATTTGCCACTGCTCTTTCTCAACCTCAAGCTCGACCCGCAGCTGGCGATCGAGGCCAAATTGCGGGGCACTTACCACTCAAAATTCCTTCGGGAAAACTTTGAGCTGACGGCCGAGCGGCCTTACTTCAGCTATCCGATTTTGTCGCCGGATACCTACGTCCACCTCCTTGCGGAGTCGCTCGAAAGTGGAAAGACCGTGGAGCTGCCCACGCGGCTCACCATGTCGACCACCATCATAGGCCCCAACTTTCCCACCTTCGGTACCAAGCGGGCGCAGGTCACCGCCGCCATCCCCGCAGGCAAATACAACCAAAAGGTCTTCTTCCAGCCCGAGGGCAGTGAAGCATTTTCGGAGCACGATTTTACCGTCCTCACGCCCCACTACGAATACGTGTGGTACGTCCCTTCCATTTTTGAGACCCGCTTTCGCTACCGCGTGGAGGGCCGGGAGTGGTCGGCTTATTACGAAAGCGGCAGTTCCATTACCATTCCTTAATCAAGTTGCAATAAAAGACCATGACTGGATCAGAAATTTTTTTATCCCCCGATACCTTAAACTACTTTTTTGAGTACGATCGCATCTTTTGCTTCCAATCAGAGCTGGACGATGCCAACGTTTTTACCTACGGTTACGCCTTTCCCGTACTGCGGAAAATAGATGTGCCGGCCCTGCACTTACTGGCCAGTTCGCAGGGGGGGCTGACGACCTTTGTCAACGAAGTCGCTCCCGTCTCCCACACCGAGATCAGGGCCAAGATTGCCGAACTGTACGGCTTGAAACCCGCCAACATCAAGCTTCAGGAGATCGACCGGAGTGAGCATCAGTTTCTCGAATTCCCCAAGGAGATTGACCCCGAGCAAAACATCATTCCGTTCGAAACCGGCAAGGCCATGTCGGTGACGCACGCCGAGAGCACTTCCTTGGCCAAGGCATTTGACGATAAGAAAAAGCAAGTGCGCATGCTTTCGCGCAATGTGTTTGTGGTGCCCTGTCAAGTGAAACTCGGCTTGTTCTTGGACACCAACACCCTGCGGGGAGCCTTGGAGGCGGGGGTCAAAGACGAGGCGGAATGCATTCAGTACATCGAGACCTCCATCGCGGATGGGCAGCTTCACCTGGACGTCAACCACCAGAACCAGCCCTCCGCGGCTACGTTGGCCAAGGCCAAGGAGGAACTCTATAAAATCGCAGCGCAGCTCATTCTCAACAAGATCGCCGGTGTGGTCGATCCCAATCAGTTGCCGGATTACGAGGCTACGCCTGCTTACGACACCACCATAGGGCAAACCTACCTCCTGGAAATTGCCAAGGACCTCGGCGATCAATTTGTGGGGATTCCACTCAGCGTACTGGTCTCGAAAAGTTCGGTTCCTCTGCCCGAGCCCAGCCGCGACCAGCCGGATCCCATCCCAGTGGATCCGGTTATCAAAAGCTGTCGGGTGTCGATCGACTTTAAGGCGGCGGACTACGGCATCACCAAGTTCAAAGTGCGCTGGGGCCATCAAGAAGTGGAGACCAAGTGGCCGAGCTTTCGCCCCGTGGAATTGCAGCGGGGGGAGGGGGAGACCTCCGAGGTCATCGTGGTGGAAACGGTCTTTAACGATTACAAAACCAATACGACCGAGTTCGCCCTGGCCAAAGCCATCGCAGTGCCTTTCGAAAAATCGGGCCTGTGTCGGGTAAGCTTTGACGGGGCAGCGGTAAAGGACACCTTCAAGTCGGTCAAAATAGCGGCGACCTACCAGCCAGCAGATCAGGACTTGCGCGAGGAAAAAGAAACGATCCATTTTCCCAACCGTGGCACTTGGCAGTACACCTGGGATTTGCGAACGCTGGCCCCCGACCTCGGTGGCGAGATCAGCTACCGTTGGGAAGGCGTCTACGACAGTCGCTGGAAGAAGAACTATAAATCCGGCGACTTGAAGACCAGCGAAACCAGTATTCTCCTCCAAAAAAAATAAGACCAACCCTTTTTTTAAAAAATCTAAATTCCATATTTATGCTTACGACAAGAGTTCAGCAGACCCTCAGTCTGGACGCTCCCGGCATGTACCTGGGGACCAATACCCTGGAGTGTATCTGCTACGGGGACGACCAGGATCAAAACGTCTTTTACGTATTGCCCACCACCATCGTATTCAAGAGGAACCAAGCCACGGGTGGCCCCGAGTTCAACTTTTACAAATACACCGGCGAAAGCCTGAATGGGGGCTACGCCATTTTTACTACCCAACTCCCCAACCCCATCCAGCACGAAAACCTAGCGGCCAAGATCAAGGCGGCCCTCGGTAGTGAAGGCCTGGAGCGGGCCATGAAGGGCAAATCCTTGCTCGCCGTAAAGATGTGTGCCGCTCGGGCCGCCCTCGAAGCCGATCCCGAAAACGCCGACAAGGCGGCGGACTACGACAAAAAGCTGGGCATCTCGGGGCTGACCATGGAGCAGGCCGAGGACGTGTACTTCCGCTACAATGGCGATGAAAACGATACGGAACAATTCGTCAGTTATTTCCTGCCCGATGAAAACAAGATTGAACTCAAGTCGATCGACGGGAAGAACCTCAAAGCCTCTTTGGTCATCAATCAAAACGAGGCTTTCTACCAGCAGATTCCGGCTCCGACCCAACCCACGGGAGGCGGTAACAACGAGGCCGTATTCAGCCTTACTCTGAGTAAAGAAGGGGCGACGCTTTTTGAGCAGGACCTCAAGGGCGAAGGAGGCGAAGGCTCCTCGATCGGCATCATTTACGAGATGGATTTTGCCTCCTCGCTGCCCGCCGTGACCGTGAAGGTGACCTACAAGTCGGAGCAGTTCAAAAGTTTCGTACAGACAATCGACCGCAACACCTGGTCGGCCGATGAGAAAAAAATCACCCGGGAGTTTACGGACAACGAAGGGGCCAAGGTGACACCGATCTTTGGAGCCACCGCCGATGAGATGGGAATGGATGCCCAGCAGTATGCCGACTGGCAGGAGCAAATC
>CALCCH010000680.1 GCA_937899855.1 uncultured Saprospirales bacterium
CCCTCCCCCCCACCCCTCCTCTCTTCCCCTCCCCACCTCATTTCTTTTTTTTTTATTGTTTCGGCGACCACCTAGATCTCCACGCCTTTCTCGAAACACATCCGACGGAGTTTACTGACTTGCTCTACCGTAAGGGTAGAAGAATCCGTTAAGTAAAAGAATGCACTATTACCAAACTTTTCCTTCAGTTGATCGATAGCAGCCGTTTTTTCAGCTCTAGTCATTTCTAAATAGTTTTATTCTTTACTTAATGGTTTTCGGATCTACTTTGATGCCCGGGCTCATGGTACTGGCGATAGTCAGCGATTTGACGTAGGTACCTTTGGCCGTCGAGGGCTTCATTTTCATCAACGTATTAATCAATTCCAAGGCGTTGCCCACCAGGTTGTCGGGACTAAAGGAAACGCGACCGACCGAGTTGTGGATGATTCCAAACTTGTCAACCCGGAAAGCGATCTTTCCTTTTTTCACCTCCGATACGGCCTGCGCCACATTGGGGGTTACCGTACCCGTCTTGGGGTTGGGCATCAGGCCCCGGGGACCGAGAATCCGACCGATCTTACCCACTTTGGCCATCACATTGGGGGTGGCTACTACGACGTCGATGTCGGTCCAGCCTCCCTGGATTTTGGTGATGAATTCGTCCAGCCCGGCGAAATCCGCTCCGGCATCAAGGGCCTCTTGTTCCTTATCGGACGTACAGAGAACGAGTACGCGCTTGGTCTTCCCCGTTCCGTGGGGTAGCGAAACCGTTCCGCGCAGCGCTTGGTCGGCCTTCCGGGGATCTACCCCCAGTCGGATGTGCAGATCGACCGAGGCATCGAATTTAGCGATGTTGACCTCTTTGACCAGGCTCATCGCTTCCGGCAGCGTATACAGCTTGTCGATGTCGACTTTGGCGTTAGCGGCGGCTCTTTTTTTAGAAATTGCCATTTAAAATAATTTATGAGTGAGGTAAATAGCGCCCCGAAACGAATTCGGAGCTTCCTGCAAAACCGAGGGACACTAGGCTTCGGCAGCCTCGGTATCCCAAGGTGGTGTTCCTTCTACGACCAGCCCCATACTCCGGGCCGTTCCCGCCACCATCTTCATAGCGGATTCGATGGTAAAGTCATTGAGGTCAGGCATCATATTATCGGCGATGGCCTTGACCTGATCCCAATTGACCTTACCGACCTTGTTGCGGTTGGGCTCGGGCGACCCCCCCTTGAGCTTGGCTGCTTCGAGCAGCTGTACCGCAGCGGGTGGCGTTTTGATAATAAAGGTGAAGGACTTGTCCTTAAAAACCGTAATTACTACGGGCAAGACCTTACCTTGCTGATCCTGAGTGGCTGCATTAAAACGCTTGCAGAACTCCATGATGTTGACCCCCTTGGCTCCCAGTGCCGGACCGACCGGCGGGGCGGGATTGGCAGCGCCACCACGGACTTGAAGCTTTATAAAACCATCTATTTCTTTTGCCATTACAAATTGATTTTAATCAAATCTTCGACCCCAGGGAAGCATTTCCACACGGCGGTGGAACAGGAAGGTCTTAGTTACTATGTTATTTAAATACGTGTTTCGATATCACTTGGGTAGGCGAGCAGCGTTTAGTTCTGCTTTTCGACCTGCATAAAGTTCAATTCTACTTCGGTACCCCGACCAAAAATCTTGACGATCACCTTCAACTTCTTCTTCTCCTCATTGACTTCCTGTACGTCCCCGACAAATTCACTAAAGGCGCCGTCGACGATCTTGACCGTCTCTCCAACGATGAAGGGTTCGATGAGCGATTCGCCTACATCCTGCGACTCATCGACCTTACCGAGCATCCGGTTGGCCTCGGACTGTTGCATGGGGATGGGGTTGTTGCGCCCCAAAAAGTGGATGACGTTGGGAATATTGGCGATCGTGGTGACGACCTCTCCCGACATCTTTCCATCAACGGCTTCGACGAGGATGTACCCGGGCAGGATATTGCGCTCCAGGATCACCTTTTTTCCGTTGCGGATTTTGTACACCTTTTCCGAGGGTACCAGCACTTGAGTGACGGCCTCGCCCCAATTGCGGCGTTGGATTTCTAGTTCGATTCGTTCCTTAATTTTTCGTTCTTTCCCACTGATCACGCGGAGGGAGTACCATTTTTTTTCTGACATGTGGTGAAAGTTTTGGGTATCCAAATGGGCTCAATGGGATTAGTACAACAAACCGAGCGACTGCTTAGCAATCACATCCATTACAAAAATAATGAGCGACAAGATCAAAGAAGCCACCAATACCAGGGTGGTACTGCTTTGGAGATTGGCCAGCGTGGGCCAGGTTACCTTGTTGATCAGCTCGTTGTAACTTTCTTTTACGTAAAGAACTAAGCGATTCATCAGTTTGAGGTATTAAGGATCAAAAATAGCACGGGCAGAAGGATTCGAACCCTCGGCCTACGGTTTTGGAGACCGCCGCTCTACCAGCTGAGCTATGCCCGTGTGTAAAACTACTTTTTCGTTTAAAAAGTAGGACCAACTAAAAATGAACAAACCCGTCTTGCTCCACAGTCAAAAATTGGGGGCCGACAGGCGATCATAATTGTATCAGTAGATAAGGTAGTCGGAGCGTAAAGCTCCGACTACCTCTGAGAATTTCAATTCGATTACTCGATGATTTCGGTAACCTGACCAGCACCTACGGTACGTCCACCTTCGCGGATGGCGAAACGCAGCCCCTTTTCCATGGCGATGGAGTTGATCAAGCTCACTTCCAGCGATACGTTATCACCGGGCATGACCATCTCTACACCTTCGGGCAACTTCACGTCACCGGTAACGTCCGTGGTACGGAAGTAGAACTGAGGACGGTATCCGTTGAAGAAGGGGGTGTGACGACCACCTTCGTCTTTACTCAGTACGTAAACCTCCGCCTTGAATTTCTTGTGCGGGTTGACCGACTTGGGCTTGCAGATCACCATGCCCCGCTTGATCGCTTTCTTGTCGATCCCACGGAGGAGGATACCGGCATTATCACCAGCCTGGCCTTCGTCCAAAATCTTGCGGAACATCTCCACCCCGGTCACAACGGATTCCAGGGGCTTCTCGCCCTCGGCCATCATACCGACGATCTGTACCTGTTCGCCCGTCTTGATGATACCGCGCTCGATCCGGCCGGTGGCTACCGTACCCCGACCCGTGATCGAGAATACATCTTCAATCGGCATCAGGAAAGGCTGGTCGACCAGACGCTCGGGCTCGGCGATGTCGTTGTCGCAAGCTTCCATCAATTCCTTGATCTTCGCGGTAGCATCGTCATCATCTTCCAGCGCCTTGAGGGCCGAACCTTGGATAACCGAAGCCTCATCGCCGTTAAATTCGTAGGCATCGAGCAGTTCGCGGACTTCCATTTCTACCAGTTCCAGCATTTCTTCATCGTCTACCAGGTCCACTTTATTCATAAACACTACGATGCTAGGTACGCCTACCTGACGAGCCAGCAGGATGTGCTCGCGCGTTTGGGGCATCGGACCATCCGTAGCGGCCACTACGAGAATGGCGCCGTCCATTTGGGCCGCACCAGTAACCATGTTCTTTACGTAATCCGCGTGACCAGGACAGTCAACGTGGGCGTAGTGACGGTTGGCGGTTTGGTACTCCACGTGAGCGGTATTAATGGTAATACCCCGCTCTTTTTCTTCGGGAGCAGCGTCAATAGAGTCATACCCTTTTTTCTCGGCAAGACCATCTTTGGACAGCACATACGTAATGGCGGCGGTCAGCGTCGACTTACCGTGGTCTACGTGGCCAATAGTACCGATATTCAAGTGCGGTTTTGACCGGTCGAAAGTTTCTTTTGCCATCAGTAAAATGATTTAAAAAATAATTTTTGAATAAATGAGAACCTTAAGAAGAAATCTTGGGAACTTAGAGCCAACGGTGGGATTTGAACCCACGACCCCTTCCTTACCATGGAAGTGCTCTACCCCTGAGCTACGTCGGCACAGCATGAAAACACTTAGCGTTTTCACGTTAGAGCGGAAGACGAGATTCGAACCCGCGACCCTCAGCTTGGAAGGCTGATGCTCTACCAACTGAGCTACTCCCGCCTGTTTCCACAAACTATATTTTAAAAGAACAAAATCCTGGTGGGGAGAGCAGGATTCGAACCTACGAAGGCTGAGCCAACAGATTTACAGTCTGCCCCGTTTGACCGCTTCGGTATCTCCCCTATCTAAGGACAGTCTGTTGAACTACTTTTTATACAAATCGTATTAAAATATTACAAACTTTCCCAGGAGCCGGTGGACGGATTCGAACCGCCGACCCGCTGATTACAAATCAGCTGCTCTGGCCAACTG
>CALCCH010000681.1 GCA_937899855.1 uncultured Saprospirales bacterium
CCCCGGGCGATGGCCCTTTGCAGGGATACGTTGACCCCCGTACCGCCCAAATCGCGGATGGTCGTAAAGCCCGCCATCAGGGTGCGTTCGCAGTACTGCGTGGCTTTGAGGGCGACGTCGGCGGGGTCCTCACGAAATTTATTTTCGTAGCGCTTGGGATTGGACTCGTGTTCGATGTGGACGTGCATGTCCAGCATGCCCGGTAGTACGTAGTGGTCCTTGAGGGCGATCAGTTCGGCTCCGCTAGGGGGCGTGTGGTAACCCGCACGGACCTCCACGATATTTTTGCCCTCCACCACGATGGTTTGCTCGGTGAGAATGGTGCGGGAGGTACCATCGATCAGGTGCCCGCAGTGCAGGTATTTGGTTTGAGCACTGAGGCCGCTCCAAAGGCTAGCACTCAGCAGTAGGGAAAGCAATACTCTCATTTTGATTGATTTTTTCGAATTAATTCGAGGGTGTACTCCATGACGGCATCGCGGCCCGCCAATTCGTCTTCGATGCTGTTGCGAAGGCGATGATCGGGACGAACCCCGTGCCCGTCATTGACCAAGTCGACCGCCATGACAAACTGAACGATGGGGACCAGGGTACGGATTTGGCTATTGGGCAGGATCAGGGGCAGCATGGCCCCACTGGTATTCGCTACGGGGTTGCCACCCGCCTCTTCCCCGATAAAAGTGGCGCGATCGTAGCCTTTGATGATGCCCGTCATTTCGCCGGTAGCGGAAAAGGAACCGGGATCGGTGAGGACGTACACCTGACCCGCAAAGCGATTTTTAATCTTCCAGGGTTTGTTGATTTTTTTGAGCCCGCGCGCTTGGAAGTGGTCCCCATTTTTCTTGACGAGGGTCCAGGTAAATAAATTGACGAGGCGGGCATTATTGTCGTAATACTGCGGATCGGGAATTTTGTTGACGAGCATCTTCATGTCGCGGTAGAAGGGCACGTCCCGTTCGTAGAGGTAGGCGAACAGGGCGGCCGTCGGCTCGGGATCGCCGCCGCCATTGCCCCGCAGGTCGATGATGAGGTGTTCGACCCCCCGTTCGGCAATCTCGGCGAAGGATTGGGCAAAAAATCGCTTGAAGCGCTGTCCCCGTTTGCGGATGTAGCTGGTGGCGAAGGACTGCAACTTCATCGTCGCGACCTGGCCATTGACCTGGAGGGTGTAGAGTAGATCTTTGGTTTGCGACCAGTGTTTGGGGTGATCGGGATAGCGTTCCTTGCGCGTCTTGCTGATCTCGGGTAGCGGCAGGCCCGCGACACGGTAGCTTTGGCGCTCGCCCCGGCGGTTTTCCACTTCGAGTTCGTAGTATTCCGGCGTGCCCAGGAGAAAGGCGTAATAGGATTTGAACGAACGAAAAGCGGTGTGCATCGGGAGGCTTTCGTTAAACCCATCGCGGGAAATAAGCCCAGCGATGTAGTGCAGGACTTCCGCAGCGGGTTGGCCATTGATGCTGCGAATCCGTGCGCCATCTTCGATAGCGGTTTCCCCGGAGAGGTTGCGCAAGACGTAGAGTTGGCCCGCATCCCAGTAGACGTCGAAGGGAAAACGGGGGTAGTCCTGTCCCAGGGCGCTGCGGTAGCTGGTGGGGGGATAAATAGCGTTGTGACCGTTGGCGATGTAGGGCAGGAGGGTGACCAAAAGCCGGTAAAATTCGACGTCGCTCATGGACGCCGTGAGCTGGGCTTCGAGCTGGTCAAAGCGGCGATCCAGGCTGTCTTTGGGGTAGTAGTCGTACAGCCCGGGCTGCATCTGTTCCAAATGACTGCGGTAAAGCCGGAAGTCTTCCAGGAGTTGGGGGCTGTTCAACTGGGGGCGCGGTGGCATATCGCTTTGGGCCCCGAGGGAAAGGGAGCTACAAAGGAGGACGAGGAGGGAGAATAAGGCTGTTTTCAACTGGATGGTAGTTAGGTGAACAGCTCCCAAAGTACAAAATCAGCTCTCAATCTTTGGTATGTCGATCCAGTATTTTCAGCAATTCGGGCATTCGAAAGGGGCCCGTCATCCGGGCAATGCATTCCCGAGCCGCGGGTAGGGGGAAATCGCGGGCGCTGATGTAAAGGGCTTTCTGGCTGTTGCCGCGGTAGAGGGGCAGGGCGGCTTGGCCGACGGAGTGGAAGTGTTTTTTGGCCACACCGATGATGGGAATGGGGCGGGGGAGGGCTTCGTAGAGGTAGCTGCCCAGTCCCGGTCGGCCCGCTTCGTCGAGATCGACGTAGCCATCGACGAGGAGCAAATCCACCCGGTCCAGGTCAAATTGCTCGAGGACGCGTAGGAGGCAGGGCAATTCGCGGCGGTAGAATTGCCCGGGGACGTAGTCGGCCACGGGTTGGATCCAGGCGGTGGCGATGCGTAGGGGCTGGGCATCGGTCCACTCCTCAAAGGCAAGGGCGACGGCCTTGGCTCCTTCGGGGCGGTAGTGAACGTCGAGCGCGATTTTCAAAGGGGGGGAGAGTTAGAAGGTGACCTGCTTGCCTTCGTGCCAGAGCTCGGGGGTATTCTGATCGCTCAACGTTTCGTGACCGCTGAGGTGGATCATGCCGGTTTCGAAAGCATGGGGGATGCCTTTATCGTGGGTAAGACCTTGATAGAACCCCTTTGAAAAGGTAATTGACGCCAGGTCTTTCACCTTTTGGTTCATTCCCACCACATAGATTCCCAACTCGCTGATCTTCTTTGCGATGGCGTTGGTGTAACAAGCATTGAGGACCAAACATTTTAATTTTTTCCCGTATTGGCGAAATAGTCGCACCAAGCCATTTTGTGAAAGATTAGAGTAGCCATCTTGATCGTTAACTACGAAAATACTGTTGTCACCATGGCCTGAAAAATGTACAATGTCCGGTTGCTTGTCGTGCATGGCACTGATAATAGTACCGATGGTTACCGCGGGTTCACCATCCAGTTCGACCAGATCGCGATTTTTAGAAAGTTGTATCACATCTTTGATCTTACGAAATTCGTTGCCGAGTTCAAGTTGTCCAGTTTGCCCAAACTCACTCGGATTACTCGAGAGGAAAAGGACCTTTAAGGTCTTATTTTCTTCCTTCGATCTTATTTTTTCCTCCGTTTTCTCATTCCCCGACCTAACTACCCTGGGCTTCGCACCGGGAATGTCAATCGCATTCCCCACATCCGGCAATTCCCCGAGGATACCCAGGATGCTGTGCCGCAACTGGTTCATCCGGATGTTGGCATCGCCGTAGGAAATCATGCCCATGTCCTTTTCCCGCTTCAAGTTGTTGTAGCGAGCGATCAGGGCGAGTATCAGGTCGCTGAATTCGTCGTCGTCGTACCCAGCGCTGTAATCGGCCATGGCCTCCAGGGCTTTGATCAGTTTGTCCTTGCGGAGGAGCGATTCGATGTAGGGCTTAACTTGTGCTTTGTTCATGTGTGGGGCTTGGCTAAAAAATCAAATGCGAGGGAGTAAACGCCTCGGTTCCTGCTAATGTAACGACTCCAGCCAACAACACAAAGCCTAATCTACGTCAAAACCAGGGGGCATTCCATTTCCCAAGACGGGAAGCCACCGGCGCCATTCCATTTCACGCTCCGCGGATTGGACCAGATCGAATGAGCAGGAGGGTCATCAATTGTAACGACGGGCAATTTACTCCACATTTTTGTCCTGGGGTTCATCATTTTTAATGATCTGTGGCGAAAAGTGATCGTAGAAGGGGCGGATAAAGCGGTCCTCCTTGGCGTAGACGGCAAATACAATGCGTTCGAAAACACCGGCAAACTGGGTGTCGATCACCTCGCGGAAGTAGCGCGCAATGGCTTCCGGGTCGTTGCGGAACACCCCACAGCCCCAGGCCCCGAGTACCAACTGCTGGTGCTGCTCCTGGCGGGCAACGGCGAGTACCCTGGCAATTCGCCGCCGCATCACCCGCTCGATTTCCGCCTCCGGGTCCGCCTCCTGGCGCCGGACCACCCCCGCGTTGACCGCTGGAGCCGTGAGGATACTCGCCGCCACCCAATCCTCCAGGTAAACCCCTTCCTCGTCCTTAAAAATCGGGACCCGGGGGCTGTAGATCATGTGGTCGGTATACCAGCCGCCGTAGGTCTGGCGATTGATCTGGTAGTACCGCTCCCCGCCCTTGAGCAAGCAGGGATACAAACCCGAGGCGCGGGCGATGCTTTCCTCCTGGGCCTGGCTGCCCCCCAAAAAGCCCCCGCCCGGATTTTTGGCCGAGGCAAAATTGAGGCAGAAGACCTCTCGCTGGCCCGCATCGAAGAGGGTGCGGGCTGCGGCGAGGGTGGTCTGGGGGCGAACTTCGAATTGGGTTTGAAAAGCTGAGGCGGCTGCGGGGGGCTGGCTCAGAAGGCGGTCCGAATCGTCGGGAGAGTAGATTCGGGTGTGCTGCTCGGCGTAGGCTTGGGCGGCCCGGATGGAGACCGTTCGGCCGTTGGGGCTCAGGTAGCTACCCGCCTCCAGCGTCTGGAGGCTGTCTCGGGCAATGGTTCGGCGTTTGCTGCGGCTGCTCATCGTTTTAATTTTCATTGGAGTAATGTGGGATTCAACCCCAAGTCGGGGCGGATGGTTCCCCAGGGCTTTGCCGATTCGCATTTGAAAACCACTGACCTAAACAATTTTGCACAAATGCCATTATTATCGTGTACCCTGTCCGACGGCGTCGGGCTAAATGGAGATCGAGGTGAAGCAGCGTACCAGCATCAACATCGTATGGCTCAAGCGGGATTTTCGCACCCAGGATCACGCTCCGCTACAAGCGGCCGAGGCGGCGGGTTTGCCCTACCTGATCCTGACCTTTTTTGAACCCTCCCTGCTGGCCTATCCCGATGCCTCCCTCCGCCACCAACAGTTCGTTTTTCACTCCCTCCACGACCTGCGCGAGCGCTTGCAAGCCTTTGGCCTTCCGGTCGACTGCTGCTACGGAGAAGCCGTCGATATCTTTCGATATTTTGGGGAGACCTTCGACCTACAAACGGTCTTTAGCCACCAAGAAAGTGGCATTCGCCTGACCTGGGAGCGGGACCAGGCGGTCCGCGAGTGCCTGGACGCATTGGGGGTGGAGTGGTGCGAGTTCCAACGCGATGGAATCGTACGGGGCATCCGCGATCGCAAGGGCTGGGATGCCTCCTGGACTGCGGCTATCGAATCGCCCATGATCCGCAACGAATACCGGGAGCACGTGCCACTGGAATGGGAATACCCTTTCCCCCTCGCGCCCGATTACATCCGACAGCTCGATGATTATCCCACCGCTTTTCAACCCCCCGGCGAGGGCAATGCTTGGCGCTATCTGCGCTCTTTTACCGAGAAGCGGGGCTTTCGCTACCACCGCTTTTTATCCAAACCCCTGGACAGTCGACGGACCTGCGCCCGGGTATCCCCCTATCTGGCCTGGGGCAATCTGAGCGTTCGCCAAACCTACCACTGGGTCCACCGCCACCCCAATTACCGCAAGTTCCAGTTGGCCTTTTCCAGCTTCCTGACCCGCTTGCACTGGCATTGCCACTTTATCCAAAAGTTTGAGGTGGAGTGCGAATACGAAACCCACTGTATCAATCGGGGCTACGAATTGCTCGAACACGAGCCGCGGCCCGATTTTGTGGAGGCGTGGAAGGCGGGCAAAACGGGCGTCCCCCTGGTCGACGCCTGTATGCGCTGCGTGGCGGCCACGGGCTGGATCAACTTTCGGATGCGGGCCATGGTGGTCTCTTTTTTCGCGCACAACCTCGACCAGGACTGGCGCAGCGGCGTGTACCACCTGGCGCGGCAGTTTCTGGATTACGAACCCGGTATTCACTATCCCCAATTTCAGATGCAATCCGGCACCACGGGGACCAACACCGTCCGGATGTACAACCCGGTCAAACAGTCCTTGGACCACGACCCCGAAGGGACCTTTATCAAAACCTGGATTCCCGAATTGGAACGTTTGCCCCTCCAATACTTACACGAGCCTTGGAAGATGACCAGCCTCGAACAGGCCCTGTTCGATTTTGTGTTGGGACGCGATTATCCGGCTCCTCTGGTGGATTTGGTGGAGAGTGCCCAAAAGGCTCGGAAGAAGATTTGGGGCCACCGGAGCAACGAGTTGGTCATCGCCGAGCGCAAGCGCATTTTAAAAACTCACGTCAGAAAAAAACGATAACGCATGTATTACAGCAAAGCGGATTTGGCTCAGTTGGAACACCGCGAGCGGATCAACCTCATCAATTCCGTCAGCGGCATCAAACCCGTCAATTTGATCGGGACAGCTTCCGCCAGCGGGGCTACCAACCTGGCCATTTTTAGTTCGGTGGTACACCTGGGGAGCAATCCGGCGCTGCTCGGCTTTATCCTGCGGCCGCATCAGGAAGTGCGGCGCCATACCTACGAGAACATCCTGGCCACTGGGGTGTTTACTCTCAATCACGTCCATCGGGATTTTGTGCAGCGGGCCCACTACACCTCCGCCAAATTCCCCGATGAGGTATCCGAATTTGCGGCCTGTGGGCTACACGAGGCGTACCGGGAAGGCTTTGCGGCTCCCTTCGTTCGGGAAAGTCAGCTCCAACTGGGGCTGCGTTACCGCGAGTCGATTCCCATTCCGCTCAACCGGACCACGCTCGTGATCGGTGAGGTGGAAAATGCCACCATTCCGGATCGGGTACGGGAGGAGGGGGGACACCTGGACCTGTCCCGGGTCGACGACGTGGGCCTGTCGGGGATGAACAGCTACTACGCCCTGGAAAAGATCGCGCAATTTCCCTACGCCCGACCCGAAGAATTGCCCCTATTTTAGTCTGATGAAGAAACAACATTTACCACAAAAGATTTGCATCGTTTGCCAACGACCCTTTACCTGGCGCAAGAAATGGGCGAAGGTTTGGGACGAAGTCAAGTACTGTAGCGAAAGATGCCGACGCAATAAAAAACAAGCCACTTGAAGATCGCCAACCTCATTTTTCCGCACCAACTATTTGCCCAAACGCCCCTCGTGGACAATGGGCAGGATTGCTACCTCGTCGAGGAGTTCCTCTTTTTTCGCCATTACCCTTTTCACCAGCAAAAGATCGCCTTTCACCGCGCCTCCATGCGGGCCTACGCCGATTACCTACGCGAAAACGGCAGCACGGTCCACTACGTCGAAGCCATCGAAGACCGGTCGGACGTCCGCCAACTGCTCGCCGAGCTGGCCCGGGCGGGCGTCGAACACATTCACTACGTCGATCCTACGGACAATTGGTTGAGCCGCCGGATTAGGCAAAGTGCGGCCAAGCACCAGTTGGAGCGCCACGTTCACGATTCCCCACTGTTTTTCAACCGCCCCGAGGACCTATCCGATTTCTTTCGACCGGATAAGAAGAAGTTTTTCCAAACCAAATTTTACATCCAGCAGCGCAAGGGGCGCGATATCTTACTGGTGGGAGATGAGGCTCCGCTGGGGGGCAAGTGGTCTTTTGATGCGGAGAATCGCAAAAAGTATCCCAAGAAAAAGGTACCGCCCAGTGTCGAATATCCCGCTGCGGATGAGTACTGGGAGGAAGCGCTGAGCTACGTTCGCCAGCATTTTTCCGAGCACTACGGTCAGTTGGTAGAGCAGCCTCGTTATCCTTACCAGTTTGCGACGGCGGAGGCCTGGTTGGAGCAATTTCTGGAGCGGCGTTTTCACGAATTTGGGCCCTACGAGGACGCCATCGTCGCCGAAGAGGATGTGCTCAATCACAGTTTGCTCACCCCCATGATCAACGTCGGTTTGTTGAGCCCCAAATACGTCGTCGACCGGGCCTTGGATTTTGCGGCGGATCGGGAGGTTCCCCTCAATTCTACCGAGGGCTTCGTTCGGCAGCTCATCGGTTGGCGCGAATTTATCCGGGGCATCTACGAGGTGAAGGGCAGTTACGAACGGACTCGCAACTACTGGGGTTTTGAGCGCAAAATTCCCCCCAGTTTTTACGATGGGACCACCGGTATCGAACCCGTCGACCGCACCATCCGTCGCGTCCTGAAGACGGGCTATTGCCACCACATTGAGCGGCTGATGGTGTTGGGCAATTTTATGCTCCTCTGCGAGTTTGATCCCGATGAGGTGTACCGCTGGTTTATGGAGTTGTTTATCGATGCTTACGACTGGGTGATGGTACCCAACGTTTACGGTATGAGCCAGTTTGCCGACGGGGGGCTGATGTCGACCAAGCCCTACATCAGTGGGAGCAACTACCTCCTTAAGATGAGTGATTACAAAAAGGGCCCCTGGCAAGCGGTCTGGGATGGCTTATTCTGGCGCTTTATGCACGTCCAACGCGATTTTTTCCTCAAGAATCCCCGGCTGGGAATGCTGGTGCGGACGTTTGATAAAATGAGCGAAGAAAAG
>CALCCH010000682.1 GCA_937899855.1 uncultured Saprospirales bacterium
ATTGAAAAAATCACAAATAGAGCATCTAATTCGCAGGTAATCAGGAAGAAAAATTTTTCAAAAAAATGGTAGTTTTCAAATTTTAACATTTGCCCCCTGGTGCCTTTTCGTCCGCCCAACCAGCCGTTTCCACTCCCTACGGCCGCACCCGTACCGTCTTGCGATTCATCACCACCTCCTGATGGCTGATCGACTCCTGATGTACCGCACTGAGCAATTTGCCGATAAAGCCCTTACTCAAGCCGTGCTGTGCCCCCCGCGTAAACGCTTCTTCCAACAGTTCATTCCAGCGGCTGGGCTGAAGGATCGAAATGTTGTTCTGCTTTTTGTACTCGCCAATCTTTTCCGCCACCTGCATACGTTGCCCCAGCAGGTTCAGCAACTCCTCGTCGAGCTGGTCGATTTCACCACGGAGGTCTTCGATGTTGTGTAGAAAAACGGGATCGTCACTCGTTTGATCGCGGATGGTGAGTTCGGCCAGTAGCGCCGCGTAGCGGCTGGGCGTAATCTGCTGTTTGGCATCGCTCCAGGCCGCATCGGGATCGGGGTGGACTTCGGTCATCAGCCCGGTAAAGTTGAGGTCCATCGCCTTTTGGGCCACCTCGGTCAATAGCTCCCGGTTGCCACAAATGTGGCTGTTGTCGCAGAGGTAAGTCATACCCGGTAGCTGGCGCATCAGTTCGATGGCCAGGTTCCAGTGGGGCTCATTGCGGTAGCGGGATGGGCGGTGGCTCGAAAATCCCCGGTGGACCACCCCAATCCGGGTAATGCCGGCCTTGTAAATCCGTTCGATCGCCCCGATCCAGAGGCCCAAATCGGGATTGATGGGATTTTTGATCAGTACGGGAATATCGACCCCGTCGAGGGCATCGGCAATTTCCTGTACGGCAAAGGGATTGACGGTAGTCCGCGCCCCAATCCACAGAACGTCTACCCCATATTTCAGGGCCTCAAAGACGTGGTCGCGCTTGGCGACTTCGGTCGTTACTTTTAAGCCGGTTTCGGCCTTTACCCGGCGGAGCCACTTCAGCCCCACCGTTCCTACCCCTTCGAAGGAATTGGGTCGGGTCCGGGGTTTCCAAATGCCCGCCCGGAAAAGGTCGATGTCTTGCTGCGCCAGCGCTCGGGCGGCCCGGAGTACTTGTTCCTCACTCTCGGCACTGCAGGGCCCCGCAATGCGTAGCGGACGTTGCTGGGGGCGATCGAAGAGGGGTTGAAACTGTAAATCTATCATGGTAATATTTTTTTGATCTGATTGGATTGTTCAATCAATTGATGAAAAGTTTTAAAGTCTTTTTTGATGAGCAAGCTGCGAAATTGAGCCAGTGTATTGATGTGCTCGTCGAGGACGTCGAGGACGTTGTCGCGGTTTTGTTCGAAAATGGGAATCCACATCTGGGGCGAACTTTTGGCCAAGCGGACCGTGGAACCAAAGCCCCCGCTGGCCAATTCGAAGATCCGTTTTTCATCCTCTTCCTTTTTCAGTACCGTAAGGGCCAGGGCAAAGGAGCTGATGTGCGAAATGTGGGAAACGTAAGCCGTATGCACGTCGTGCTCCCCCCCTCCCAAGTAGACAATCTGCATGCCCAGGGCCTCGTACAGCCACTTGACCACCGCTACCGCATCGGGACTGCTGGCTTCCACGTCGCAAAACACGCAGCACTTGCCGGAGAATAGACCGGGCAAGGCAGCCTCCGGGCCGGAGAATTCCGTGCCCGCCATCGGGTGGGTCGCAACGTACTGTCGCCGCTGGGGATGCAGGCGGATACGCTGGAGGATATTTCGTTTGGTCGACCCTACATCGAGGACCACCTGCGAACCGATCAAGTCGAGCACCCGCGGCAGCAAATCCTCGATGGCATTGACCGGTACGGCCAGGACGACTACCTCCGATCGGCTGATGGCAACTTCCAGTGGGGCCGCCTCATCGATGAGTCGCCGCCGGAGGGCCTTGTCCAGATTGTCCGGGTCGCGATCGACTCCAATGATGTGGTTGGCAAAACCACTTTCCTTGAGGGCAATGCCCATAGACCCTCCGATCAGACCAATCCCGATGATGCTTACGATCATGACTGTTGTTTTGAAGGGTGACCGGATAAGGTTTCCGCCCCAAGACGGGCGATGCGTTCCCGGGCTTGCCGCAAGGTCGCTTGGTCACTACACAGGGAAATGCGGAGGTAGCGCTCGCCCCGACTGCCAAAGATGCCGCCCGGAGTGATGAAGACCCGCGCTTCGTCGAGCAGGTGATCCGAAAGGGCGTAGGCATCCGCCCAGTGATCGGGAATTTTTGCCCAAACGAATAGCCCCACCCGCCCCCTTTGGTAACGACAGCCCAACTGATCCATGATCGCGTGGGCCAGCTCCAAACGCTCGCGATACGTCGCATTCAAGGCCCGGTACCAATCATCGGTCTGGGCCAGGGCCTCAACGGCAGCGAGTTGGACGGGGAGAAACATCCCGGAATCCATATTGCTCTTAAAGCGCAGGACGCATTGCAGGTACTCCGCTTTGCCCGCCAGCATCCCGACGCGCCAGCCCGCCATATTGTGCGACTTGCTCAACGAGTTCAACTCCAGAGCGACTTCCCGCGCTCCGGGGGTGGCGAGCAAGCTCCGGGGCTGATCGTTGAGGATAAAGCTGTAGGGATTATCGTTGACCAGCAGGAATTGCCGCTCCCGCGCCAGGGCGACCAGCCGTTCGAAAAAGGAGGCACTGGCTTGCGCCCCGGTGGGCATGTGGGGATAATTGACCCACATGATTTTTACCCGACTCAAATCCATTTGGGCCAGAGCCTCTAGATCGGGTAGCCAATCGCCCGTTTCCCCCAATTCGTACTCGCGGACTACCGCTCCCGCCAACTGAGCAGCGGCCCGGTAGGCGGGGTAGCCCGGATTGGGGACCAAGACCTCTTCGCCCGGATTGAGGAAACTCATCGTAAGGTGGAGAATGCCTTCTTTGGAACCGATCAGCGGCAGGACCTCCGCTTCGGGATCGAGCGATACTCGGAAAAAGCGTTGGTACCAGTCGGCAAAGGCACGGCGGAGTTGGGGATGGCCCCGGTAGCTCTGGTAGCCGTGTTGACGGGGCTGCTGGCTCTCGCGGTGCAGGCGCTCGATCACGGCCGGCGCGGGCGGGCGATCGGGATTGCCAATGCCCAGGTTGAGCACTTCGTGTCCTTCCGCCCGGAGTTGGGCGATGGCTTTGAGCTTTCGCGAGAAGTAGTACTCCTCGGTACTGGCGACGCGTTGGGCGGGTTTAACTATCATGGTAGGCTCCGGTTTGGTAGGTTCCCAAAATTTTCAAATCCTCCGTGACGACTCCCAAGTGGTCGACCGTAGCACCAAAGGCCAGGGGATCGGCGAGGGTAAAGTCGATAAAGAAGCGATAGTGCCACTCCTGTCCGATGATCGGCATCGACTGGATCTTGGTGAGGTTGGCGCCCGCCCGCAGCAGCGCTTCCAGGACGCGGTGCAAACTTCCGGGTTCGTGGGAGGTCGTCAGACACACCGATACTTTGGCGCCCGGATGATCCAATTGGCTAGGGCCGTGGTCGAGGACGAGAAAGCGGGTGTAATTTTTTTTATTGGTTTCGATACCCGGTGCGATCACTTCCAGCCCGTACTGCTCCCCCGCTAGTGTACTGGCGATGGCCCCGACTCCACGGTGCTCCCCATCGCTGACCCAGCGGGCACTGCCGGCCGTATCGTTGCGCTCTACCAGGCGGATGTGTGGATGCTTCCGAAAGAAGGGACGGCACTGGGCGATGGCCATGGGGTGGGAATGCACCTCGCGCAAATCGGCGATGGACTGACCGGGTAGGGCAAGCAGTTGGTGACGAATCCGCAGGTATACCTCTCCGGAGATGTGGAGGTCAGCCTCATCCAGCAGTTGGTAGTTGTACAGCAGGCTGCCCGCGATGCTGTTTTCGATGGCCATCATTCCTCCGTCGGACTGGTGCCCCCGTTCCACGCTGCGTACGAGGTCTTCAAAGGTCTCCATCGGTACGATGGCGATGTCGCGGTGGTGGTGATAACGGCGGGCGGCAATTTCGTGGAAGGCCCCGGCAGCGCCTTGGATGGCGATCCGAGGCGGAGCTGATGCGGGACGGTCATTGCTACTGTTCATGGGTCATTATTTTTTGGTGACACAAAAAAAGGAGCCCTCGGCGAGGACTCCTTTTTACTTTTCCCGCCGGGAAAAGTAAGGGCATGGCAAAGTCCTCATTACGATGATTCGTAATAATAGTAGGCCCAATAGAAAAAGTTCTTTGTTCTCAATTTGGCTGGTTTACATTGGTCGTGGCAGCAATAAAAAAGGAGCTCCTGAGGAGCTCCTTTTTTATGACCGATCTTTTTTACAATCTCATTAAAGCTCCTCCTTTATGGTCGTCCATAAAAGTAAAAAAAGCTAAAGTAAAAATAAGATTTGTTCGTCGGTTGCATTACTGGAAACGCTTTTGTTGTTGGCGTCTATTCAAACATAAGAGGATTTGGGCGATAAAGCAAGTCTGAGGAATTTTTTTTTCGACTCTACCGAATAGCGTGGCACCGGAGTGTAAAAAGTCCTAGCTTTATTGTTTAAAAGTAAGGAACATGTTGAAACTGTCGCAACGCAGCCGAGATTTACCCGACTCGCCCATCCGCAAGTTGGCTCCCTACGCGGAAGCCGCCAAGGCGGCGGGTCGTAAAGTGTACCACCTCTATCTCGGCCTACCCGACCTCCACACCCCGCCCGCCGCCCTCCTACGCCTGCGCCAGTAACCCATCGACGTGCTCGCCTACTGCCCCTCCTGGGGGGTCCCCTCCTACCGCCAAAAAATTCCCGATTACTTCGCCCACTACGACATCCACATCGAGCCCGAAGACATCCTCGTGACCACCGGCGCCTCGGAAGCCATCTTCCTGGCCTTTCTCGCCTGCCTCGATCCCGGTGACGAAATCATCGTTCCCGAACCCTTCTATGCCAACTACCTGGGCTTTGCCGCCATGGCGGACATCCGGGTCGTTCCCGTCACGTCCTACCTGGCCGAGGCTTTTGCCCTGCCCCCCGTCAGCGCCATCGAAGCGGCCATTACGCCCCGCACCCGAGCCATCCTCTTGTGCAATCCCAACAATCCCACCGGAGGCATCTACACCGCCGACGTGCTCCAGGAACTGGCCACCATCGTTCGGGAACGACAGTTGTTTTTGATGGTCGATGAAGTGTACCGCGAATTTGTGTACACCACCAACCCTTTCCGCTCGGCCCTACAGCTGGAAGGCTTGGAGGATTACGTCATCGTCATCGATTCGATTTCGAAGCGGTATAGCGCCTGTGGGGCCCGAGTGGGTACCCTCATCAGTCGCAACCGCTCCCTCTTGCAAGCCCTTTTCCGCTACGCCCAGTTTCGCCTCAGCCCCCCCGGCTTTGGTCAGATCTTTGCCGAGGCCGCCCTCGACCTGGGCGAAGCATACCTCGAAGGTGTAGTGGCCGAATACGACCAACGGCGGCGCCACTTGTACGCCCGCCTCAGCGCCCTCCCCGACGTGAAGTGCTACCTGCCACAGGGAGCTTTTTACCTCTTCGCCGAATTGCCCATCGACAATGCGGACCGGTTTTGCCAGTGGCTCCTCGAATCTTTCCAACACGAAGGGCAAACCTTGATGCTGGCACCGGGGAGTGGTTTTTACGCGACCCCCGGATTGGGCGAACGCGAAGTACGCATCGCTTACATTCTCCAAACCGCTGATCTGGACGCCGCGATGGATTGCCTCGACGTCGCCCTTCGCGTATATCCGGGACGCCGGGTACTGAGCGATGCCCTGCACAAAAATTAACCGAACGCAAAGTAAACAGCACCAATGAGCACAGCTAAAAATGCGGTATTGCAAAGCATGGTCCGCCTACTCCACGAACGCCAGCCCCAACTGCTGGCCGCCAATGTCCAAGACCTCAACGCTTACCAGGGAGGGGAGCGCGCCATGTACGATCGCTTGGTGATCGACGACAAAAAAGTAGCCGGGATGATCCGCTCGGTCGAAACGGTACTCGCCAAGCCCGACCCAGTGGGGAGCGAGCGCTACCGCTTTGAACATCCCGAGGGGATGCTCATCGAAAATCGGACGGCTCCCTTCGGCACCATTCTGATCATCTACGAATCGCGGCCCGACGTGACGATCGAAGCGGCCGTACTCGCCTTCAAAGCGGGCAATAAGATCTTACTCAAAGGGGGAAAAGAAGCGCACCATTCCAATCGGGCCCTGGTAGCACTTTGGCACGCGGCCCTACTCGAAAACGACTTCGGTACCGATTGGATTCAGTACCTGCCATTCAACCGCAGCGAAACCCAGGCCTTTCTCAAAAATCCCGATCGACCGGTCGACCTGATCGTACCACGGGGTGGGGAACGGCTGATTCAATTCGTCAAGCAGGAGGCCCAAGCCCCCGTACTGGTAAGCGGCCGCGGCAATAACTTTCTCTACGTTCACCACGCTGCGGATTGGAGCAAAGTACTGCCCATCATCCTCAATGCCAAAACGCATAAGATCAGCGCCTGCAACGCACTCGATAAAATCTTGATCGACGCGCAGTTGCCCCACCTAAACGAACGGCTGGAACAATTGGTCGATGCCCTTCGGCAAGCAAAAGTGGCGGTGTGGACCGATCGGCGGACGGCGGAGCACCTGGGAAGCGCTACGGTTTCCATCATCGAAGACGAGGCCATTTGGTACGAGGAATTTTTGTCGATGAAAGTGGTGATCGGTTTGGTCGAAGAGGTAGAGGCCGCCATTGTCAAGATCAACCGCTACTCCGGTGGTCACTCGGTCAGTATCCTCACCGAAGATGCGGAGCGAGCGCGGGACTTTATGTTTCGCATCGATGCGGCCGCCGTTTTTCACAATGCCTCGACCCGCTTTACGGATGGTGGCGAGTTTGGGCTGGGGGCGGAGCTGGCCATCAGTACGGACAAGTTGCACCACCGGGGGCCGCTGGGTCTGGAACATCTGGTGAGCAACAAGTGGTTGGTGTACGGCGATGGTCAAATACGGACCTCATGAAAGAGAAAATCATCATCAAGATTGGTAGCTCGACGCTCACGCGGGGAACCGATCAAATTTCGCGGGGAAAAATAGAAGACCTGGCCCGACAAATTCTGACCCTGCGGGAGACCTACGAAATCGTCCTGGTGTCTTCCGGCGCCATCGCCACGGCCAAGCAGTTTATGCACCTGGCGGGAACCGACGGCCTGGCGGTCAAGCAGGCGATGGCCGCCATTGGTCAACCCATTTTACTGCGCATCTATCAGGAAGTTTTTAGCGATTTTGGCCTACAGGTCGCCCAGTGCCTGCTGCACTCCCAAGATTTCGATCTCCCCCAATCACGGGAAAACATCGTCAATACCCTCGACATTTTACTCAAAAATGGCTACGTTCCCATCATCAATGAAAACGATACCGTAGCGACGGAAGAAATCAAATTTGGCGACAACGATAAATTGGCCGCGCTCACTGCTGCCCTACTCCGAGTAAACCTATTGGTACTGGCCTCCGACATCAACGGCCTGTATTCTTCCGATCCCAAAGCGGACCCCCAGGCCCAACTCATCGAGATCGTCGACGACGTCGATCGGGTTCGGCACCTAGCCGGAGACAGCCGCTCCGCACACGGTACGGGAGGCATGCGCTCCAAGCTAACCGCCGCCGAAATCTGCTCCCGGGCGGGAATTGAAATGTGGATCGTCAACGGTCGGGAAGAACGGTTTGTGGCGCGGGCGCTAGCGGGAGAATTGTCCTTTACGCGATTCAAGGCAGGCGTGGCGTCCTGACTGAGGTCAAAAAAAGAAAAAAAGCACAGAGTCTTCGGTGCTGACCCTAATTCCCAAGTGTTAAGCTCAGGTGCTCTGTGCATCAAAAAATAGCTTTTAAAAAAATCTATTCTATTGTTGGAGCTACTCGATGAGTAGCGGCAAGGTTTGTTCGACGCGCTCGCTGTCGGTCGACTGGATCGTCAACCAGTAGGGCCCCGCCGGCAGTTGGCCCAAGGGCAGCTCGGGCATTTCACTGCTGCGCAGCCGTTGTACGATGCTTCCCCGAGCGTCAACCAGGGTAAATTGCCACTCGCCCCGCAAAGACCCCACATAATCCAAACGCACGCGATCGCGCGCCGGATTGGGGTAGGCCCGCCAAGCAGCTTCCTCGGCCCGGCCATCTTGGGTACTGCTCGGAGTACCGGGCATGGCCACATCGTCGTAAGTAAAGAACTGCTCGTAAGAATTTTCCGTCGTATCGACTTGACCAGCAACCGACTCGATCACGATGGTACGGATACGTTGGAAAATGGCCAGTTGACTAGAAAAGCCCGGCGTAATCCAGGTCACCGAGGTATCCAAGGTAATGGTGGTGATGCTGAACCCCTGTACGATGGCAAAGGTATCCGACTCGTTGCGGTAATGGACGAAGCGCGCCACGTCATTGAAGGTCCCTTGGGGCAAGTGTAGGGTGCCGTAGCCGTCGTACTCGTTGAAGGAGCTGGCCGTCACGGTATTCATCACGCCCACCGATTCCGTGACGTATTCGTAGGTGTCGTTAAAGCTATCCCCAAAGCGCATGGGGTAGCAAATTCCCTTTTGGGTATCGGTCATACGGGTGAGGGAGCCCATAGTGGCACTGCCCAGAGTTTGGTAAGCCGAAGCATCTTCGAGGTAGTAGCCGTAGTTGACCGTGGAGCCCATCGAATTGACCTCTGCGGCAATGGTCGCATTGGGAAAGGAATTGAAGTAGGGCGTGGTCGCGGGATCGACAAAGGAGAAGACAAAACGCATATTCCCCAGGGGGGTCAGGTTAGAGAAATCCCAATCGTAATTGGCTCCCGTCCCCGTATCCTCGGGTACTTCAGCCAAGCGATTGTTCGAGACGTGGCCCGCTTGCGGAGCCCAGCCCTGGTTGAAGACGGGTTGTGCAAAAGAGGGATTAACTTCAAAAAGGAGAAAAGCCAATAAGAGAAAAGGGTAAATAGGTTTAATCATGGAATTACTTAAAGGTGTGGTAAATGGGTTTCGGGCTTACCGGAGGTCGTAATGTAGAATGATGGTCGCAATTTAAGTCGGGCACCCGGCCCGAACAACGAACGTTTGAGCAACGGGGCTTTCCGAGAATAAACAGTCGCTTCGCTTTGACCAACGGTTGGTCCTACTCCGCGCTGAATAAGGCCAGCAATTCCGCTTTCTTCCGTCGGGCGACGGGCAGTTGTGTACCGTTGGACATTTGTACGTAGCCCCCTTCGCTTTTGTAAAAGCCCTGGAGGTGGTCCAAGTTGATGAGATAGGATTTGTGGATGCGGAAAAAGGGCTGGCCCGCCAGCAGTTGCTCCAGTACTTTGATGTGACGGGACATGAGCAAACTGCGATCGGCCAAAACGATTTTGGTATAGGCCCCTTCCGACATTCCGTAGAGGATTTCGTCGGGACGGAGCATCGTCAAACCCTCCAATTGGGGAATCGCGATGCGCGTCAATTTGGCCTTGAGGCTGGCCATGCGTTCGGACCAGTCGGGGAGTGGATCCCGTTCGTCACGGGCCTGCCGCAGGCGGTCGAGGGTGGGACGCAATTCTTGACCATCGAAGGGTTTGAGAAAATAGTTGATGGCATTGACCCTAAAGGCCTGGATCGCGTACTTGTCGTAGGCCGTGATGAAGATGATATTGGCTTGGATGGGTGGCAAACGCGCGATCAAGTCGAAGCCACTCATCCGCGGCATTTCGATATCCAAAAAGAGCAGGTCAGGGGCGTATTCGGGGATTCCGGCGAGGGCTTCTTCGGCGCGGGAATAGCTGGCCAGTACTTCCACCTCGGGGCAGTGCTGCTCGAGTTCCCAACGCAGGGTTTTGAGGGCGTGGACTTCGTCGTCCACCAGGATTGCTTTAAACATCGTTCGGTTGATTTAGGATGGGAAGGTAAATCTCCACTCGGGTTCCCGCGGCCTTCCCATCCGCCGTCACCTTGTCCACAATTTGCAATTCACAGTCCAGGCCGTAGACCTGCTTGACCATCGCCATGCGTCGACCACCCAGGGTCATCCCCAGCGAACGCCGCGACAGCACCGAATTTTGGCGCAGCTCCTGAGCGTAGGCCCGGCCCACCCCATCATCCTCGATCGTGTAGTGCAACCGCCCCACCGTCCAGCGCAAGTCGATCCGCAGTTGGCCCGGCCCTTCCTAGTTCAACAGACCGTGGCGAATAGCATTCTCCACGTAGGGCTGGACCAAGAGTGGAGGGATCTGCAGGCCGCTTCGCAGCAGACCCGGCGCCACCTCGTAGCTCACCGTCAGTCGATCCTCAAAACGCATTTGCTCCAAATCGACGTAAGCACACAAAGCTTCCCAATCCTCCGACAACAATACGAGCGTCCGCTCGGTATGCTCCAAAATCATTCGAACCAGCTTGGAAAACTTATTGACGTAGGTCGCCCCCAATTTGACCTCATTGGCGATGATGAAGTGTTTGAGGGAGTTGAGACAGTTGAAAATAAAATGGGGATTCATCTGCGATCGCAGGGCCATTACCTCCACCTCGGCTACCTGCCGTTGTAAGGCCTCCCGCAGGCGGAGCTGGCGGATGCGGTAGCGATACGCCAAGCCCAAACCCAAACCCAGTAGCGCACTGAGCAAGGCCCAAAACCAAAGGCGTTCCCAAAAGGGAATCCCCACCCGTACTGCAAACGCTACGGGGCCAGGGGCTTCCAAGCCGTCCTTGTTGAGCGCCCGCAGCTGGAAGCGGTAGTCACCACCGGGCAGTTGGGAATAGTTGATCAGGGTGCCGGGGCGGGTGGGAATCCACCGCTCGTCCAGCCCCAGCAGGCGGTACCAGTACTGCGCCAGATCGGGCTGGCTAAATTCGATGGCGCCAAAGCGCAGGGCAAAAAAGTTTTCGTCATGGGCCAGCTCCAAGCCTTCGGTCCAGAGGTTCCGCAGCGGGGCGGGATGGGGGCGATTGCTGACGGATAGGGCTTGTAGGTAAACCGCTGGTGGGCTGGTATCGCGCTGCAGCCGACGGGGATCAAATAGAAACATTTCGCCATCCGGTCCCAAATTCAGTACGGTAGAATCAGCCAGTAAGAACGTCCGATTGAAATAGCAACAGACCTCAGTCAGGCCGTCCCGAATGGAATAATTGGTAATGCGAAAAGTACGCAGATCAAGATGACTCAAGCCTTTGCGACTACTCAGCCACAGTCCCCCCGAAGCGTCGGGACAGATTCGATTGATGCCCGCGTAAAGCAGGCCATCTTCCATTGTAAATTCGCGAACCCGCTCCCCTACCGCTCGCTCGGGATCGTAACAAAACAAGCCGTTGTCCCGGCTCCCCATCCACATCCGCCCCGTATCATCGCGCTGCAAACAGTGGACGATCTGCGTCCCCACCGGATCGCCCTCCCGAAGCAGCCCGTCCAGAAATTCTTCTCGCTGCGGATCGAAGATACTCACCCCCTTGTCCGTCGCAACCCACAAATTACCCGTGGCATCTTCCTCAATGCCAAACAGATAACGATCGTAACACAGGCTATTGGACCGATCGGGATCGTGCCGAAAATTCCGCAAGGTGCCCGTAGACCGGTCCCAATGGAAAAAACCCTGTAGGGTGGTTCCAAACCAAATGCGCCCATCCGAATGCTGGGCGATGGAATAGACGACCAGGGGTTGCTCCGCAAAGTCCGCGCGATTGCTAAAGGGTAAAAGCTCGGCTCGCCATCGTGCCAAATCCACACGTACGATCCCGTGATTGCCCCCCACCAGCAGCTCCTGTGGGCCGGTCCGAACGTAGCAGACGGGAGTGAAATCCGCCAGTTCGGGAGGCGAAGCCAAGGGCCCCAAGTCCCGGAACTGCGCGTCGAGCCGACGCAAACCGACCGGGGGGTCGGCCAGCAGTAGGTGCTGCTGCTCCTGTTCCACCAAGTAGCGAAAACGGATCGGTGGGGCATCCAATTCCCGGCGCAGCGATCGGCGCGAAAAACGATTGGCCAGGGGATCCAACCAGGTCAAGCCCTTGCCCGTAGCCGCCCAAATCCGCCCCTCCCGGTCGTACAGCAACTGACGAACATCGCGCTCGGTAAGCACACTCAGCGGATCGTCGGGCGTACGTTGGAAAAATTGCGGTGGGGAAGACTCGGGATTCCAGTAACCAAGCCCCCGATTGGCCTCCGCCAACCAAAAATCACCCGCTCCCGTGGGCAATAGGTCCCTCACGGCACCCGCATACAGGTACTTCCCCCAGGTTTGGGTGCTGGTGTAAAAGGGCAAGATGCCACCGTACAAGGTACCGATCCAGAGGGTAGTATCGTCGTGGCCCACGATATCGTTGACAAAGCCAAAGTTGAACACCATATCGGGATGCAAAAACTCCTGGTGCTCGCGGCTCTCGGTATCGTAACGGATTAGGCTGCGCCCGCCGATCCAAAGAACTGACTCCTCCCGGGGATCGGCAAACAGTTGTAGCGCCTTGATGGCAAAGCCTCCATAGTCGCGCTGATCGGTCAGGTGGTGGCTGAAAGTACCGCTGTCGGGATCCCAGCAAGTCAGTCCCCCGCGATCTTGACCAACCCCCCGATAACCCAGCCAAATGCGGCCGTGTCGGTCTTCGTGAATGGCGCCGACGCTCGGCCCCGATAGCGATAAGGAATCCACTCCAATGTAGGGATAGCGGACAAATTGGTCCCTTATCCGATCGTATCGACACAGTCCTGCCCCCTCCAAACCGATCCAGAGGCGCCGCTCCCGGTCCTCGAAAAGGACCCGTACGTTATTGCCAGCCAGGGAGGCCGTGTCCCGACTCCGGTACTGATAAGTCTGAAGGTGAGAACCATCAAAACGATTGAGCCCATTGTTGGTACCGATCCAGATAAAGCCCTCGTGGTCCTGCAGGAGACAGTGTAGGTCATTGCTGGCCAGGCCATCGCTTTCGGTGAGGCTCACAAAGCGATCTCCCCGGAGCGAGGGGTGCTCCGCTTGTGCGAGCAACAGCGTTGCCCAGATCCAACTGCAAACCGCAAGAAGCCAGTGGAGCCGCATGTGATGAGATTTTAGGGGACGTTCGACGCCGGCGGGAAAGATACGAAAAGCTGGGGCAAAGTTCGCGCGTCCGTAAACGCTGCCCCTTGGCCCCTAGGCGACCGGCGTTTTGGGGAGGCGGACGATAAAGGTACTACCGCCGGTAGGCTCACAGTCGACGCTGCACTCTCCACCGTGTTTTTCCACTACTTTTTGACAAATCGACAAACCGATCCCCGTTCCGTTGTACTGGGTATGGCTGTGGAGACGCTTAAATAAGCCAAAGATCTTATCGACATTATTCTCGTCAATACCGATCCCATTGTCGCGGATGGTAAAAACGTGATCCGGCCCGTCATCCTGATAGCCGATCCGTACTTCCGGTGGGGTTTCGGGGGCGACGAATTTGATGCCATTGGACAGCAGGTTTTGAAAAACCAGGTGTAGCAAATGACGATCCACCCGAATGCTAGCGGGAAATGCGTCCATCTCCACCCGGGCCTCCCGGTCTTGCAGGTCACTTTCGAGGTCGCGCAGTACCGCCTCGATCAACACCGTCGGATCGACGCGCTCTATCCGCAATTGCTGGTTGTTGATACTCGAAAATTGCAACAGATCATCCGTAGTTTGGCGCAGGCGCTGGGCCGCATCTTGGATAAAATCGAAGTAGCCTACTTCCTTTTCTTGGAGGCGATCCCCCAGGCGCTTGCGCAATACTCTGGTGAAGTTGAGGATGTTTTGGGCGGGGGAACGCAAATCGTGAGCGGCCAAATAAGCGTACTGCTCCAACAGGTAATTGGAATCCACGAGCGAGGCATTCTTGCCGGCCAGATCGTCGTTGATGCGTTGGAAAACAAAGCGAATTTCGTAGTAGATCATAAAGAGCGAAATCAGGGCAAAAATGATTTCGATGGTAATGACGAGGAGGAGTTTCCGCTGGGAATCGGCCTCCATGATGGATACGATATCATCCATCTGACCGAGGAAGGATTCTTGGTTGAATTGCAGCTGGCGAACCGTAGTATTGCCCTTCCCCGTAGCGGCTTGTTCCAGATAGCGTTGGCAGAACTGGAAATAGGGTTCGAGGGCGACGAGTTGGGCAAATATTTCCTTTTGGCGACGGTTGGAGAAGGTATTTCCGCGAAAGCTATCGGAGAGGCGCTGGTGCGCCTCGTACCACTCTTGGTAGATGGCGTGGAGGTCGGTAGGGGATACGGTGGCGGGGTTCACCTGACGAATGAGGACTTGGGCCAGCAAGCGTTGGCTGAGCATCCGCTGCCGTCCCCCCATGTTGATCAGTTTGGCATCTTCCCGCTTCTGATACAACCAGTACTGAATAAAAGCTTGGTTGACCAGAATAACCGTAATTGTTACTAGGATAGCGACAAGGTAGACGCGGTTTTTTCTCATTGGGAGGGGCGAAGGGCTTATAAAATCTCCTGGCAGACAGTCTCCAGATGCTCAATTTCCAATGGTTTGCTAATCAGTTTGTGGACAATGGCCAGGCGCTCTCCTCGCTCCAGGTCCTTGACGTAACGCGAGGTAGTGAGCATAATGATCACCGGGGACTCGGGGATACCAAGCTTTTGGTATTCCTCAATAAACTCCCAACCACTGAGCATGGGCATATTGATGTCCAAAAATATCGCGTCGGGAAAGACGGGGTCCGGCTCGTCGGCCAGTGTCTTGAAAAACTCCAGGGCCTCCACGGGGGAAACAAAGAATTTGGACTCTTCACAAAGATCAGACTCCTCCAGGATTAACTTATGGTATACGTTAGTAGGATGGTCGTCATCGATAAAAACCAAAAAGCGAAACTTCTTCATCAATCACATTCCTGAGGTTAAGAGAAAGCCGGGATCATTCGTAACTACAATCGACCCCGTCAACCTCATAATACTAAATAATTCTGAGATTGTTTCGCAATTTCTGGCAGAGAATTTTCCCCGACGCATGTCTCCAGCCACAAAAACCCGGTCGATATTGGTTCGGTACCGCTCATCCCGGACGTTGCCACGCCCGTCTACCGCTACCCCCAGTTGATCCAGTAGCCCCGCAAATTGTGGTCGGATAAAACCCACCGCCAGAAAGGCCAGCTCACAGGGCAGCTCCCGCTCCGTCCCCGGCAATTCGCGCAATTGGGTACGGCCACCCGCCGCGGGCAATTCCCATTCCACTTCCACCACCCGCAGCGCCCGCAAACGCCCCGCGCCATCCCCCAGGAAAGCCTTCGTCATGATCGCCCATTCGCGTTCGCAACCTTCCTCGTGCGAGGAAGAAGTCCGCAACATCATCGGCCACTGTGGCCAGGGTGTCGCTTCGGAACGGTGCTGCGGAGGCTTGGCCAACAGCTCGATCTGCTGCACCGACTCGGCCCCCTGTCGATTGGCCGTCCCTACACAGTCGGAGCCCGTATCACCCCCACCAATAACGATCACCCGACGGTCCGTAGCCACCAAAGTGGCGTCCGTAGCCAGTGGGTCGCCCGCCACCCGACGGTTGCTCTGGGTGAGGTAATCCATGGCAAAATGGACTCCCTCCAACTCCCGACCCGGAATCGGCAAATCGCGGGGGATGGTCGCACCGCCGCAGAGTACGAGGGCATCGTATCGCTCCAGCAAATCGGCCGGATCGACGTTGACACCGACGTTGGCCCCGGTCACAAAACGGATGCCTTCCGCACGCATCACCTCCAGCCGCCGATCCAGGACCCACTTCTCCAATTTGAAATCGGGAATGCCATAGCGCAGCAGGCCCCCGATGCGATCATCGCGTTCGTACACCGTCACGGTGTGCCCCGCCCGGTTGAGCTGACTCGCCGCCGCCAAACCCGCCGGGCCACTGCCCACCACCGCCACCGATCGACCACTACGCACCGCCGGAGGCTCAGCCCGGACCCAACCCTCTCGAAAAGCCGTTTCGGCGATGGTCTTTTCAATGTGCTCAATGGCCACCGGATCGCGGTTGATGCCCAGTACGCAGGCCGATTCACAGGGCGCCGGACAAATCCGGCCGGTAAACTCCGGGAAGTTATTGGTATCGCGTAGGATGTGAAAAGCTTGCTTCCAGTCGCCCCGATTGACCGCCTCGTTGAACTCGGGGATGATGTTGCCCAACGGACAGGCGCTGTGGCAAAAAGGGATGCCGCAGTCCATACAACGAGTAGCCTGTTCGATGGTCCGCTCGTCGCTAAAATCCTCGTAGATTTCGCGGTAATCCTGGATGCGCTGCTGGGGAGCGCGAGAAGTCGGCGTCTGCCGATCGTATTTTAGGAATCCTCGTGGATCTGACATGTGTTTGTTTTTGGCGGGAAGCGCTAGGCGCGACCTTCCCGTTGGTGAATGAGGGATCGACCACCGGGCGAGGTGGGTCGAGTAGCCGGGGGCGTCTCCATCCGGGCCAGGGCTTTTTTGTAGTCCCGGGGCATGACTTTGACAAAGCCTTCGCGGTGGCGGTTCCAATCCTGTAGCAAGCCCAGGGCCCGCTTGCTCGACGTGTAACGGAAATGGTTGCGAACCAGGATGCGCAGTTGGCGAAAGTCCTCGGTATCGAGACTTTCCAAATCCACCAACTCGGGATTGCAGCGGTGGGCAAACTGCCGCTCGGGGTCGTAGATGTAGGCTACTCCCCCGCTCATCCCCGCCCCGAAGTTCTTTCCGGTTTCTCCCAACACCACCACGACGCCTCCGGTCATGTATTCACAACCGTGATCCCCGACGCCCTCTACCACGGCCTTGACCCCGGAGTTGCGTACGCAAAAACGCTCGCCGGCCATTCCTTTGATGTAGGCCTCGCCGGAAGTGGCCCCGTAAAAGGCCACGTTGCCGATGATGATGTTCTCTTCGGGTCGAAAGGTCGCCTCCCGATCCTGACTTACGATGAGCCGGGCACCGGACAAGCCCTTGCCAAAATAATCATTGGCCTCTCCCTCCAAGGTAAATTGCAAGCCCCGAGCGGCAAAGGCCCCAAAACTCTGGCCCGCCGCTCCCCGGAAGCGGTATTGAATCGTGCCCGGCGACAAGCCCTCGCTGCCGTAGCGCTTGGACACCTCGTAGGAAAGCATGGTTCCGACGGCCCGATCGGTATTGGCGATGGGGAAACTGCCCGTAATCCGCTTGCCCAGCTCCAGGGCCGGACGGGCCATTATCATCAATCGGTGGTCGAGAATGTGATCGATACCGTGATCTTGCGCCACCCGCTGGTACTGCCCCACGTCTTTGCCTACGGGCTCTTGGTACAGCAACGGGCGCAGGTCGAGCGATTGGTATTTCCAGTGGGCCAGGTCTTCCTTCAGACGCAGGACACTCACCTGACCCACCATCTCATTGACCGTACGGAAGCCCAGCTCCGCCATGATTTCTCGGAGGTCTTCGGCCAGGAAGCGGAAGAAGCTAATGAGGTGTTCGGGTTGGGCGGTAAATTTTTTGCGCAGGTCGGGATCCTGGGTAGCGATCCCGACCGGACAGGTATTCATGTGGCATTTGCGCATCATGATACAGCCTTCGACCACCAGGGCTGCCGTAGCGATCCCCCACTCTTCGGCACCGAGCAAGGTAGCGATGGCCAAATCGCGACCGGTGCGCATCTGGCCATCAGCCTGGAGGACTACCCGGTCGCGCAGGCGGTTTTTGAGAAGGGTTTGGTGCGATTCGGCCAGGCCCAACTCCCAGGGCAGACCCGCGTGCCGGATCGAGGTGAGCGGAGAAGCGCCCGTGCCGCCGTCGTGTCCCGCAATGAGAATGGCGTCGGCGTGGGCCTTGGCCACTCCCGAGGCAATCACTCCCACCCCCGCCTTGGAGACGAGTTTGACGTTGATGCGGGCCTCGCGATTGGCATTTTTCAAATCGAAAATCAACTGGGCCAGGTCTTCGATGGAATAAATATCGTGGTGGGGTGGTGGGGAAATCAGTCCCACGCCCGGTGTAGAATGACGGACACGCGCAATCCAGTCGTTGACCTTGTGGCCCGGTAGGTGCCCACCCTCACCGGGCTTGGCGCCCTGCGCCATTTTGATTTGCAACTCCTCGGCCTGGGAGAGGTAATGACTCGTTACCCCAAAGCGTCCCGAAGCGACCTGCTTGATGGCCGAGCGTTCGGAGTCGCCATTCGCCAGTGGGCGGTAGCGGCTTTCGTCCTCACCTCCTTCCCCGCTGTTGCTCTTACCACCGATGCGGTTCATGGCGATGGCCAGGGTGCGGTGGGCTTCGTAGGAGATGGATCCAAAAGACATGGCCCCGGTGGCAAAGCGGCGGAGAATGTGCTCGACGGGCTCGACCGCTTCGAGAAGGATGGGGGTGCGCGGACGGAAATCGAGCAGTCCGCGTAGGGTACAAGCTTGCTCGGACTGCTCGTTGATGAGCCGGGCGTATTTGCGGTAGGTGGCGTAGTCGTGATTGCGAGTGGCGTGCTGAAGTAGGTGGATGGTTTGGGGGTTGAACAGGTGAAATTCACCACGTCTTTTCCACTGAAAAACACCACCGGCATCCAATCGGCCCTGACCGGGGAGGGTGGTCTGATGGGCACTTTGGTGACGGTATAAAATTTCTTGGGCGAGGCCGTCGAAGTCGAGGCCTTCAATTCGGGAAATGGTTCCGTGAAAACACTGATCGATGACGGATTGAGCAATGCCCACCGCTTCAAAAATCTGTGCCCCTCGGTAGGACTGCAAGGTCGAAATACCGTTCTTGGACATGATCTTAAGCAAGCCCTTCCCCAGCGCCTTTACGTAGCTACGATGCAGTTCCGATACCGTTATGTCCGCCTCCAAAT
>CALCCH010000683.1 GCA_937899855.1 uncultured Saprospirales bacterium
AGTCTCTCCTAGTTTGAAATATACATTTACTTCGATGCCCTCGCCACCTACCATTCGATCATCTCCAATTTTGAAGAATCCTTACGTTACGATCTCCAGCGAAGGCGCCAGCGCAAATACGGTGGCAAGCGCACGGTAGATTCTACTTTTATCCACACGAAAATGTCATTGGCGAAGCAGGAAATCCTTCATGTCGCGGAGGAATTTGAGGTAATCATGATCAACGAATCGCACCATACGCCTTACCACCGCCAGTTGGTGTCCGAACTGCTGCGAGAGCTTCGCCAGTTGGGCTTTAATTACCTGGCCCTGGAGGGATTGAGTCGGGAACACCAGGTCAACGAAAGAAGATACCCTTGCTTTGAGGATGGATTCTACACCAGAGAGCCCCTATTTGGTGAATTGATTCGGCAAGCGGTCCAGCTGGATTATACCTTGGTCGCTTATGAGGCTGCCGAAAAATGCAAGCCCGAAGGCAAAGACAAATACCATTGCCAAAGATTTAGGGATTCCATCCAGGCCAAAAATATTTACGACATCAAGAAAAAAGATGTGGGGGCCAAAATGCTCGTTTTGGCGGGATACTCCCACATCAAGAAAAACAGCCAGCCCCACAAAACCAGAATGGCGGAATACTTTGCACGCCTCTCCGGCATCCAGCCCCTCTCCATCGATCAAACCACCATGATGGATTTTGCGGATACTAATTTTTTAAATCCGAACTACGCGTACGTACAAGACCATCTGCCAGCCGAACCCGTCGTTTTCTTGAATGCGGATGGCACAATCTGGCGTCATTCCAAACGGGTGGACATCACGGTGTTTTCTCCCCCATTGACCCAAACGGATCACCGGTATTCCTTTTACCAACTCCGGGGCCAGGTTAAGTACGTTCCAAAGGTCAATCACGACGGGGCTTTTTTGATCCAGGCTTTTTACGCTCAAGAGCGCGGCCATACCATTCCCGCCGATCAATTTTTCCGTACGGAAGAGGAGAAATGCCTCTACGTGTACCCGGGGATTTATCGCATTCAGTTTAGGGATAAACGTGGAGCATTGCTGTCCGAAACCGTAGCGGAGATTAAATAGTATGAATATCCGGACCACCTTCCTCCAAAAGCATTGACAAGACACAACCTCATTCGCGCATTGCGAAAATCAAAAAAAGAACATAGAATGCCACCAATCAATAAAACCAATCAATAAGCGTATGGACAAAATTACCATTGCCCTTCTTCTCCTGATCCATAGCACCGTCATTTTCGGGCAAGCGGACGGGGATGGCGCCCCCGCCGCCCCCGCCGCCACCGTGGATTCCATCCCCTTTGTCCTTACCGAACACAACAACATCTCGGTCCGAGCGCTCCTCAACCAGGTCGATACGGTAAATCTGATGTTGCACACCGCCGCCAATTCCGTAACCCTCATTGAGGCAGCTACCCAGCGCCTACAGTCCATCCAAACCAATGGGGTAGACACCGTGAATTCCTGGGGTGGGCACCAATCGTCAAAGTACAGCACCGATAATGCCCTCCAAATTGGCCACCAAGCGCGCGACGGACTCACCATCTGGGAAAATAAAAACTCCGGGCCCGGCACCGACGGAAAATTTGGCTTAAACTTCTTCGGGGACCAAATCGTCGAAATCAACTTTGAGGAAAGCTATCTGAAAGTGTATTCCACCTTGACGGAGGAGCAAATCCTAAACCGGGGATACGAAAAATTTACCTTGCTAGAAGAAAACGACTGCTTCTTTATCGAGGCCGTCAGTCAGGTGAAGGGGGAGCCGATCCGCAACAAGTTCTTGATTCACTCGGGTTTTGGAGGCGCCATTCTATTTGACGACGCCACCGCCAATCAATTTGGCTTTACAAAGCATTTAGCGATCATCGCGGAAAGTGAACTGCAAGACTCGTACGGGAACGTCTTAAAAACGAAAAAAGCCATCCTTCCCCAATTCTCCATCGCCAATCAGCAACTGACCAACGTCCCCATTGGTTTTTTTGAAGGATCCATCGGCCGACAGAAAATGAGTGTGATCGGTGGGGAGATCCTCAAACGGTTTAATATCATTTTTGATACCCAACATTCCAGTATCTTCCTACGGGCCAATGAACTGACCCAAAGCCCCCTTTTCCGATAGCTTGGGGGTGTCTTTTAACTATTTTTGCTCGCAACCAGTCACCCGCTTAGCCATCCAAAAATGAAGGAATTACTGCAACACCTAAAAAGTACGGTCGCCATTTCCGATCAACACCTGGAAGTGGTATCGGCTAAATTTACGGAACAACACTTTTCCAAAAAAGAACACCTGCTCTATTTCGACCACTACGCCAAGCGGCTGTATTTCACCGCGAAGGGCTGCTTGAGAACCTACGCAATCGATTTCAATGGGGTGGAGCACAATGTGTCGTTTGCGGTAGAAAACTGGTGGTCGGGGGATCTCAAAAGTTTTTTGAACAAGGAATCCGCCATCTGTAACATTCAAGCCTTGGAAGACTCCCTGGTGTTTTCCATCAATCGAGAAAACTGGGACTGCTTGGTCCGGGAAATCCCGGCATTTGTCAGCTACACCAGGATCCTGTTTCGGAACAAATTATTTGCCCAACAAGATAGAATCATTCAAAACCTCTCCTTTACGGCAAAAGAGCGTTATCACCATTTCTTGCAAGAATACCCCAATCTGTCCCAACGCATCCCACAAAAATACATCGCCAGCTATTTGGGCATCACCCCCGAATTTTTAAGTATGCTGCGCAGCCGAATGAAAAAGTGATTTCTTAAACTACCTTAAGTATTTTCGTCCACCAGCCGCCTAACTTTGTATCTATCATTAATAAATGGTAGATCATATGAAGACACGAATAATCAAAGTACTGTTGGGAGTCCCCATCTTCCTGCTGGTTTCGTCCTCCCTATTTTTTGCCAACGAAAATACCTCTAGTATGAACACGCCCATCACTTTGGAAAACCTGCCCAGCAGATCGGGAGCGCGCCCCGCGACGACCAACACCAACCCCCATACCCAACTGACCCAACAGCCCAATGACCTTTCGCACATCAACAGTTTGCGGGTCTGGGCATTTGAGCTCGCGGACATTGAGCAAAGACCAAGTTTGGTTTCGGTGCCCGGGTCCATCGCCATGTTCATGGACCAGGCCCATTCCTGTAAATCCTGTAATGCCTTTATGGCGGATACGGAATTTGCCCATTTTCATCCCCACCCGGACTACAGTCTGCACCTTGGGCTACCGGAGGAGGACGCGAAAGTCATCATTGCAAAGGGCTGGGGCGAATGGCATCCGCTCATCAAAAGGGGATATTTGCCCCCCAACATTATCATGATGTACGCGCCAAGAACGGAGGAAGAACTGGCGGTGACGAAATTTATTTTGGGACATTCTTATGCCTACGCAAAAGGGAAACTGGACTAGGTGGCATCACACCAATACCGATCGGTGAAATTGCTCGCGGTTGCAGTGGCTACACAAATTTGTGAATTTAACCGTACCTTTGAGGTACGTGTTTGCAATTAGGTGGTGTTTTACCAATGTTCAATGGATAAAATTTCTTTAGCCCAAGCTCAATCCCTCGCCTACGCCAAAATTGGCATCGACCTGACCCACGAAAATCGGCCCGTCATCATGGACGAGCTGACCCTCGATTTCGACTGGGGTTTCGTTTTCTACTACAATGGGAAAAAGTGGATGGAAACGGGTCACTACGAGTTTGGTTACATCGGCAACCTGCCCGTGCTGGTGGATAAATTCGACGGGACGACCCAGCACGTGGGGGGAATAGCTAATATTCTGGACAGTCAGTTGGAAGCCTACCGAGTGTCGAAAGGCTATCCCGCGGGGATCAAATTTCCCATAGGAGAAGACTTTTCCCATTGGCCCCTGCTGGACCAAGTTAGAGAACTCTTAAGATCGGGGCAGATCGCCCAGATCAAACGGGGGGTGGAAATGGCCCGATCAAACCAGCTGTTTGATCTGGAGGACTTTGCCAAGATCATCTACAATAACGCATTCCCCAATTGGAACTTTGAGGAACAGATTGCCGCTCAGTTTACCCACGAATCGGTCATTCTAAACAGTGGCATCGGAAGCCGCTTTCCGGTGGATTTTAAAATATTTGGGGCTTCCAAGGTGCTCAGCCTGAATGGGGTACAGCTGGATGCCATCACCGACGAGGTACTACAGCTGCCCAACTTGGAACGGATTCAAATCTGGTCCTCCACGGTCGATCAAATTACTCCCAAGATAAATACGCTGAGGCACCTCAACTACGTTGAAATTCTGGATTCCCACTTGGGGGAGCAAGCGGAAGCGATAGTCAGCGACTGGAAAAGAGGTGCCCGGGTCGAGGTCTGCGATTACCGCAAAAGCTGACGAATTGGTTGAGGAGACAGGATTTTCAGACCCGGCTCATTCCCCGAAAGTTTGGCCGATATTCTTTTTTAAGCATTACAAATTTAACGGACCAAGTCCCGCAATAGGGCCGGTCGCCCCGCTATGAAATTACCGCTAAATTGCGCCGTCGACTACCGGAGCGACTTCCTGAGCGAAGCCGAGGCCACCGCGCTCTACGCTTCCTTGATCAACGAATACCACCTCGATCGGGCCCGGCTGATTAAGGAGGCCGGGGGGAAGCTGATCAAAACGGATAGTTTTAAAATCCTGTTCCTGACCGAAGCATTGCTGGCCCAAAATAGCCACCCCGAAGTGGTCCACGGCAAACGCTATCCATTTAGCGGGAAGATGCAGGAACTGAAGACCAAAGTGGAGCGATTAGTCGCCACCACCTTTGACCTCGCAATGTGCCTCTACTATCCCGATGGCCATTATTTTGCGCCGTACCACCGCGATCAAGAGACCTCGGGGGACAAGACCATCATCCCTTCCATCAGTTTGGGCGAAGTTCGGACCTTTAGTTTTAAGTCCAATACCAATGGGGACTGTTACCAGCTGGATTTGGCCCACGGCAGCGCCCTGATCATGGGCGATTATTGCCAGTCGCGATATACCCACAGCCTACTCCAGGACCCCAAGTACCAGGGGGGGCGAATCAACATCACGTTCCGGGATCGAAAGTTCCAATAGTGGGCGAGCGGCTGGGTGGCCCTGAGTGTGGGATCAGAGTGCACAATGACTGCACCTCCATTATCGGTGCCAATTATTATAATCAGTTGTGCAAAAATAGAATACGATGGGTGGAAAATACGCAGACATCATTCAAGGAGAAATTGAAGGTTTAAAAACGGGAATTAATACCGACATCAAATTGTGGAAATATTGTCAAGGGCTAAAATCTGAAGATTATTCTCGTGATTATTTTGTCGGAATTGGGGTTGGATTCACCAAGGCTCAATACATCCGGGATCGCCTGCGGGAGGAAAATTTAAGCATGAGCTTTGAGCGCAAGCTAGACCTGTTTAGGTATCTGCTTGCGAACCATTGGAAGCGATTGGACAAGTGGGCAAAATTATCGGCCAAATTTATTAAAAGCATTAATCACTGGGGAGATAAAAAGATTCCGAATCGGGTAGTAGAAGGGGTGAATCAACTGCTGAGGAGCGGTAAGACCCAACGGGCGCTCGATGGGATGTTGAGCGTTTTGTACGAGGAAAGTCGCTTAGAGTTATTGGTCGGTTTTGATAAAATTAGGGTCTTGCTGCCCCAATTACGGGGGCGGAAGAGAAGAAAAGAAATTGATTCTGAGGAATACTTAAGGGAAAAGATTAAAATTACGGAAAAGTTAGTCCAGTGGATGGAAAGGCATAGAGCAAGATCGGCAGAACGGCCCAAGTGAATGGAGTCCCCGAGATAGGGAAGACGCAACCGGCACCTTTCCACAAAAACAGCAAAACCATGGAAAAAACAGCACCCAAAGAAAATCCAGCCTTCTTGACCTACGTCTACCAACTCAATGCGGGGAACGAACTCCACGAGGCGCTGGCGCTCAGCCTAAAGGCAATCGACGGGATCGACGTCGCTCAATTCAATCGAATTGGCCACCGCACCTACGCCGCGGGCAAGTGGACCCTCCACAAAATCCTACAGCACCTCATCGATTGGGAAAGAATCTGGTGTTTTCGGGCCGTCATTTTTGCCCGCAGCGAGGGAACCATCCCGGTGGCGCACGACCAGGAAGTCATGGGGGCGCATTCCAATGCCGATGAGCTCTCCATCGAACAATTACTGGAAGAGCTCCGCATCGTACGCCAGTCGACCATCCTGTTGTTTCGATCGTTCAATGCGCAAATCCTCGAAACCAGGTGTCGGTTTTTTGAATACGAAATGCCGCTTTTTGCCATCGGCCTCACCATCACGGCCCATCAGATTCATCACCTGAACGTGATCCAAGAGAGGTATCTTCCCTTGGATCAGGAGTGATCCGGGGGGGGGAACTCAGGCGTAAATCAAAAAGAAATGGGACTAGACGTACAGTTGTCGGTAATCAACATGGAGCGGTACCATCAATTGCTCGAGGCACAAAACCGGGAATTGCTGGAAATTGGATTGAGCAGAACCTTTTGTAATCTGCTCCACCGGGCCGACGTAGTCGATCACGAACCAGAACTGGCCCAAATAGCCGCCATTGCCAATGTTGACCTCAGCCCGATCCTACGAATGGACTGGTACTGCGATGAACTGGATATGGAAGCCTCGCTTGGCGGCTACGAAACCGCCGCCGAAAAGAGCGAGTTTGTCCAGCAGACCTTGGCCCTCAATGCAAAAGTTGTGGGGAACGTCGATGCTGTAATCCACACCTTGCGGGACCTGATCCGGGCCTTGTTGCAAGTGGAGGACCTGCCCGCCATGCTTTTGAAAACGGACTTTGACGTATTAAATAACGACAGGTATTTTGCTGCGTTTGCGGAAGATCTTGGTGATGGCTACTTGAACAATAATTTTGGACAAGACCTGAGAAATCTCCTGGCGCAAGTAGAATTTGCCAAAGCCATCGGTGAGGAGACCGTTTATTTTAAGTACGGATAGCAAAGCTCCAAATCCAAAGCGCCTACCATGATCAGTTATCGCATTACCAAATACGACCCCAAGGAAAGGGATGAAAGGGGAAGCTATGAGAATAAAAACGAATGGACTTCCATCAGTGACATCGGGAGGCCCCAATACGGAGCTACGAGTTTTGAGGCGTACGAAAAAGTAGAAAGGGCCTACATCGAGGCAATAAAGTTAATCCTGATCAGCCACGAAATCGATACGGTCACGGTAGATTCGATCGAAAAATGGGAGCGCAAAGAACAGCTTGAGGCCTTCCGTTCCACAAATGTTTTCAGAAATCTGCATTTTAACTTTGAAACGGACATCCAGCCATTGGGGAATGGCCTAGAAATAAGATTGGGGGAGATTGACCAGGTCGTCAAACTGATCCTCAGAGAAATCGTCTGGATGAATTTGGTGGGTGCAAAGGGCAACATCACCTTTGGATACGACTATTACATGTACGTGGAATGTGCAGCACTCCAATGTTCGACCATCACCGCAATCCAAAAGTTGGGCTTGTTTGTGGAGGCGGGCATCGGACCCCGGCGCATCATCGTTGATGGAGGCCCCGCTTTAGAATAAATAACCCCAGCCAGCGAAATACCCGCTCGTTCCGTTTTCTGAATAGCCACACGCCTCACCTGATTCCTGTTTAACGTCCGTCAAGCCAATTTTTAACGTGTCCACCCGTAAAAATCTAAAGAATGGTGCTGTTTTCGAGTTAACCCTAGATGGGGGAATGGGATACGTACTTTCCGCCCGTGCTGAGGGGAAAAGACAGTTGGAAGTACCTCGGCGATAGCCAATTGACCGAGGAGGACTATGTGTTACCCGATTATATTAGTGGGAGGATTTCGAAAGAGGCCAAGTCCATCGTTGAGCACCGAATCCGCCAAGGTCAGCAAATAGCTTTGATCCACAATTTTAGGAATAAGAGGATGTACAGCAGTTCGTTTCAGGACATTAAACACTTGGGCTTCTGGGGCAGCCAAGGCTCTCCGGCGATTAATCGATTTTTGTCCATTTACTGGATGGAGAAGAAAGGGGAAGATCCCTCTCCGTTTTACGAATTTACCGGGGGCGCAGCGGTAAAACATCTCAGTACCGTGCCTTGGATCAAGGTTTTCACCTCTACGAAGGGATGACGGAAGATTTTCACCAACTGGAAAAGCAATCGCGTATGAAAGCCCTCAAAGTAGAAGCGTTCAAACGGCGACGACGATAGCAGCCATCCCAAAGTGTTGTGCCCGTCGAAGGGCAGGGCTCCCGACGGATCGCTGGGACCAAGCGTGGTGGGGTTAGGTACACCGGGGGATAGCTCCTACGCCAACGCCCGCTAAGGCTTCTAGCAAAAAATGACCCAAGTTATGAAAAGAAGTATTTTTATCGTGCTCTCCTTACTGCTGTTGCTCGATGGGTATGGCCAAACCAAATTGGAGCTGCTGCGTCAGTACGCTCATCATCTGGAATGGCAGACACCGCGGGCGGAAGTCGATTCCATCCTGAATGAAGTTTTTGAAGGGGGGAATAAACAATTTGTGGAAGTCATCTGCGTGAATATCAAATGGGCCTCTGATCATCAGGACTATTGGGTTCGAAATTACCTGGTAGAAATAGAGGCTTCGGCCGAAGGCTTAAAAATTGAATTTGGGAACAGGCCAATTGAAACGGATCAAGTCAGTATCACCCAAGCGCTAAGTAAAACGAAGCCGTACTGGAAAAACGAAAATCCAGTGAGGATAAGGTTGTTGTTCTCCACCGACTGCGCCAAGCAATTTAACCCTGCCGTTTCGGAAGCCTACCTTTCCCTGAATCAATACCGAATGGTGTCCCCAGCGGATTGCGTCCAAACGGACGCCTGTTTGTTTGAAGATCGGGAAACCCTCTTGGCCAAAATCAGTGAGCTCAAGGAGATGAATGAGCTAGAAGGACAAATTTACTATCTAAAAATCCTGGTCAGAAGATTTCCTTTTGACGAACAATTGAATGCCTAGTTGCGAGCCCTCCTCGTGGAAAATTAAACTGCGCTTGCCCGCGAAGTAAGTCTATCCCTCCCCAACACCGCTGAGTTCCCCAAAGGCCAGCGACCCAACCAAAAAAGCGATAAAATGAAAACAAAATCAATCGTTGGCCTAATACTCGGTGCCGTACTCGCTTGGTTATTCTCCGGCGGTGATGCCGTCTCCGAGCTGGACCGACCCGTGAAAACGGTGACGGAGACCAAAGGGCTCTACCTATTTGGTCTAAAAAGACTGGTCACCCTCGGTAAATCCGTAAAACGATACCGTGCCGATGGCCGCCTGCTGGAAGCCTCGTCTTTTGATGGGGATGGGTATAGCAGTAAGTACGTCTACGAATACAACGCGGCCGGCCAACAAACCACAGAGCTTTGGTTGACCGGGAAAAAATTGACGGCACAGCGGATTGAAAAAAGCCTTTACGATAGCCTGAATAGAAATACGCAAAAGCTGCTGTACGAGGTCAATAAGATGCAGTCGGATACGTTGCTGCGCGAAAAAACGACCTACGCCTACGACTCCTTGAACCGAAAATACCAAACGACCATTCAGCGCTTCCGCGATTCCGCTTCCGTGGCCATCCCTAGCACCTCGCTCGTTTTTGTGGATCGCTTTGATCACCGCAATCTAAAGGTAGGCCAAAAATATTACACGGAGGGAGTGGGCCGCCCCCCAGTGGTCAGTCGCTATTACTACGATGCGCAGCGTCATTTGGTCGCCCGCTCCGGGGGGCTCCTGTCCGATAGCATCCGCTACACCAGAAACGAACGCGGGGAAATCCTGCGGGAGGACAAATACGAAAAGGGGCGTCATCTTTCTTTCGAAAGGAATTGGTACGACAAAAGGGGCAATGTGGTGAAGACCAAGTCGCACTACGGTAGCGTATTCACCTACCGCTACGACCCGTGGAACCGATTGGTCCGGGAGCGTTTGACGGGAGGGATACCGCTGTTGCTGCCGTCCTACGCCGTCTATGAATACGAATTCCACTAGGTGCGGCTATCGTGTACACGTAGTACCTTAAAGGCGGTGCTGGCCCGGAGTACGGTCGGCCATCCGGAGTAAAAACAACGAACCAATCGGAAATCAATAGGAAATGGAAATATACGCGGAAACCGATCGACTGATCTTGAGAAAAATCGAGGATTACGACCTCCAGGGATTGTTTGAGCTGGACTCGGACCCGGAGGTCCACCGGTATTTGGGGGGCAAGCCCATCAAACGGCTGGAAGAGTCGCAAGCCATTGTAGACTACATTCAGCAACAATACGAAGCGGCCGGAATCGGTCGGTGGGCCGTCATCGATAAGGCGAGCCGGGAGTTTGTCGGCTGGGCGGGCTTGAAATACGAAAAAGAGGTGAGGGTCGATCGGTACTATTACGACCTGGGCTACCGGCTCAAGAAAAAATTCTGGGGGCGGGGCATTGCGACCGAAGCGTCTTTGG
>CALCCH010000684.1 GCA_937899855.1 uncultured Saprospirales bacterium
TTGGGTTGAGCTGATCCAGAGACCCACAATGAAAAATCATAGGTTTCAAGAAGTTCAGTATAGTATCTCAAATTCCCTTTTATTGGACTTAAAATATGAGCATGATTGTTTACCCAATACTTTCCAGTAGCCATGAATACAAGTCTTTTGCTCCTTGTGATAAGATTTGCCCCATCTTCACCAATCAATATTAAGTTTTCATCAAACAAATATTCATCAACTTTGTCAATTACTCCTGATGCACCATAGTAATCGTAAATCTTTTCCTTCATATTTCCTCGTACCACGCTGCTTAGAGGTATCCTTATGTTGTTTAGGGACTCTAATTCAAATTTCAACTTCTTCACCTCCCAATGCCCCGGCACCTCCCCAATCCATTCCACACCTGAATCCTTCATCGCTACCTCGGGGTCAATGCCTTTGGTGACCGCTTCGTTGATGAGGGCGGCGCGTTCTTCCCGCAGCAGTTGGAGGAGCTGGCGGTGTTGGTCGAGGGCGGTGTCGATTTGGGCGGTTTTACGGTCGAGGAAACGGGCGATTTGGGTTTGTTCAGAAAGAGAGGGAGAGGGTACTTCAAGTGGTTCTATATGCTTATTATTAATCTGTGGTATAGTTGAAGTATCTGCTATTTCTATCAGTGAAATACACTTTAAAACATTTGCCAGATATAATAACATCCCTTTGCCTGTACGAATTCTTAATCCCATTATGTTAGTATCGAATGAAAGCTTTTTACTCATAATACCAACTTTATTCAATGCAATGGCTGCTCCCCTCTTAGGAAACAAAATTAACTCATTTTCACTAATGGCTTGTTCTTCACTAATAAAGTGTTTTGGCGGATCTAATTCAAAACGATCATAGTTTATGCTATCCACTTTATAATAAGGGATTTCACCATTCATATTAGGTGATAATATTTCAGGAGAAACTCCACTTAAAATTTCAGTTATATATTTAAGCTTCAGAATACCCCAATGCTCCGGCACCTCCCCGATCCACGCAATCCCCGAATCCTTATATTTTGGATAGCTTTTCATCCGTCGATCGCTTTTAAAGTCAGGCCCGCCAAGTCTTCCTTGAGCTTTAAAATATCCGCCCGGATCTCCGCCGTAGAGCGCAGGGGCGTGTATTCGTAAAAATAACGGGTAAAATTAATTTCGTAGCCCACTTTGGTTTTGCTAGGGGCGATCCAAGCGGCGGGTACGTGGGGGAGTACTTCGCGCTCGAAGTAGCTGTCAATTGCTTCTTTCAGCGGGATATTTTCGTAATCGCGGAGGCTGCTATCGGCTTTGGGATTGCCTTTGCGGTCGGTAATGGGGTCCCCCATTTCGTTGCGCTTGGGCCGTTCGACCGTAATGCGGTGGTAACCAAAATCAGTAGTATCAAAAATTTTACAGTATTCGCCTTCGCTAAAGTCGCCGTAGATTTGGGTAATCGTGGCGATCTGCTCCGCGCTGATTTGGTGGCGTTTATTGCCCAGGCTTTTGCTCATTTTCTCAAAGAAGGACACGGCATTGATGAGCTGGACCTTACCCTTGCGCTCGGCACTTTTTTTATTATCCACGATCCAAATATAGGTAGCAATTCCGGTGTTATAAAAGAGTTGATCGGGCAGGGCGATGATCGCTTCGAGGTAATCATTTTCAAATACCCAACGGCGGATTTCGCTTTCGCCACTCCCCGCATTCCCAGTAAAGAGCGGCGAACCGTTGAAGACAATTGCCAAACGGCTCCCCTGCCCTTCGGTCTTGCGTTTGGACATCATGTGTTGTAAAAACAAGAGCGAGCCATCGCTCACCCGGGGCAGTCCCGCTCCAAAACGTCCGACAAACCCCAGGTCTTCGTATTCTCTTTTGATTTCCTTTTGCACCTTTTTCCACGATACCCCAAAGGGTGGATTAGAGAGCATGTAGTCAAAACTTTCGTCCGGTAAACCATCTTCCGTAAAGCTGTTCCCAAATTTGATATTATTCGTTTCGTTCCCTTTGATCAGCATATCCGCTTTAAAAATCGCGTAGGATTCCGGGTTGATCTCCTGACCAAACAAGCGGAGTTGCGCATCGGGGTTGAGTTCGCGTACGTACTCATCGGCCACGGTCAGCATTCCCCCCGTCCCCCCGGCGGGGTCGTAAAGCGTCTTTATAATTCCCAACTGGGTCAGTACATTTTGATCGGCGATAAACAAAAGGTTAACCATCAGTCGAATTACCTCCCGGGGGGTAAAGTGTTCCCCCGCCGTCTCGTTCGACAGTTCCGCAAACTTGCGGATCAACTCCTCAAAAAGGTAACCCGCCTCCACGTTGCTCAGCGTGTCGGGGTGCATATCCACCTCCTGAAAACGCTTAATCACCAGATACAACAAATTGGATTTGTCCAAACGGTCGATCTGTTTATCGAAATCAAAATACTCGATGATCTCGCGGGCATTCTCCGAAAAGCCATTGATGTAATTCCGCAGGTTAGCGGCGATATTATCGGGGTCGGCGATTAGGTTGTCAAAACCGTATGGGGAGCGGTTGTGAAATTTCAACCCCGCCTTGCGATTGAGGATGGGGTCGATATTTTGTACTGGGGTACTTTTCAGGGTCGGCAGGTGCGCCAGTACCTGATCTTTGGTGGGAGCTAGTACACAATCCAGGCGGCGCAGTACGGTAAGCGGTAAAATCACCTTGCCGTAGTCGCTTTGCTTATAATCGCCCCGTAGTAGATTGGCGATTTCCCAGATAAAATTGGCGGTTTGCTTAAAGTTCAGGTTCTCCATATTCCAATTGCTTTGCAACGTATCAAACCTAAAGATAATAACAAAGCCGCAGGGAGAAAGGTATTAGAGAAAAATATCTATTGGGGTTCCGTAATTGGACTACATCCTGATAAATGCGAGGCAATCAGCAATATTTTTTACTTTACGAAGTATTCAGAAGCCATCTCAAAATGTTTTTGTTGGTGAGGGCCCTCTAGCCTCAATTGTTGCCTTTTCTATCGTTTTCGTACTCTACCTGTACCTTTACAAATCTAACTCACTGACAGTCAACACTCTCTACTTTTTGTATTGGAAAGTGGGGGGGATGGCGTTTAAGGAGCTTATTTCGTTTTATTAAACTCATCGATCTCAAGTACCTCAGACCAAGCCGTGGTCCCCGTCAGCGAATAGGTGAGGTAAGGATGGCCATTGATCCCGGTGGTTTCCACATAATCATTAAGGAAACCATCAGTTGTCGATTAGGATTCGATCATCTACCCCTGTCTTAACCCTCAATCCAACTCCATCCACCAAACCACCATCCAAACCAATCCCCCCCTTCCATCTCCTCAAATTTTTGACGGCCAAAGCCC
>CALCCH010000685.1 GCA_937899855.1 uncultured Saprospirales bacterium
TCACCTCCTCCAACGGTACGGAAGGTCCGTTTAGTATCTGCGTGGACAACCCCGCCGATCCCCCCGCTCCCCCCAACGACGACCCCTGTTCGCCCATTGGCGTACCGACCGACGGCTCCTGTACCACGGGAACCACCCTCAACGGAAACCAGGATTGGTCGAACCCCAACTGTCCCAACCTCGGCGAAACCTCGGTGTGGTACCAGATCACCCTCGACGCCAATAGCAACTCCGTCGAGATCAACATCGGTAACCAAACCATCACCGGCGACGTAAGTGTCATGATTGGAACCTTTAACCCCGACTGTACCGGGGGTTTTTTATTTAATGCCCAATATTGCGGCCCCGCCAGCGGCAACTTCGAAGCGACGGGCCTGATGGGCGGTGGCACCTACTGGGTGGTGGTCAGTACCGAAGAGGCCAATGCCGGTATCTTCGATATTTGTATCACCGAAATGGGTCCCCCACCCGCCTGTGCGGCCATCGACGACTGTTCGGGCGCTCAAGACATTTCTACCAGCGCGGGGATGACCAACTGCGTCACGGGCTGTAATACCGGTACCTCGCCCGACAATATCGGTGGCGGGGGTTGCTTCGATTTCTCGGCCATTCCCACCGTCTGGTATACCTTTACGACCGACAACAATACCGACTTCGTCAATATCGACCTCAATAGCCCCTCCTTCGATCTGCCCCAAATTGCCGTACTCCAAGGCGACTGCGCCGGCTTTGCCGTGGTAGACTGTATCAATGGCGCTGGCGGTACGGCCAATCTATTACAGGTGGATGTGGCTCAAAATACGACCTACTACATCGCCGTGGGTAGTGTTGGGGGACAAGATGGGGAGTTCAACCTCTGTCTTTCGACAGTGCCCTCGGGTGGAACCAACTGTAACGTCGGAACGACCTTTAACGTCACCAATACCTCGCTGGGTTCGCCACCTTCCGGTCCTTTCCAAGCGGGAGAAGAGGTGACGATCTGTATCGACGTCAACTACTCCGCCGCCAACAACAACTGCCAGTGGCTCCACGGCTTGGTGCCCGAATTCGGAGGTTGCTGGGATGAGGACCTCTCTTTTAACCCCGATGGTTCCCCCATCAACGTCACGCTGCCCGGCGGCGCGACCTGGAATTGGTATTCCGACGGAGATGTGGTCTACAATGACGTACACGGCGGTATTTTTGGACAGGGCGATCCCGTGGGAGCGGGCTGGTTTGTGACTGGGGTGACTCCCGGTGCCTATCCTCCGGGCTGTGGTCCGGGCTCGGAATTTAGCGACCCCAACTGTTCCTGGGGGGTTCCCATGGGTTGTGGTACCCAGCAAGCCTTCCAGTTTTGCGTGACCCTGACCACCAAAAGCTATCCCGCTTGTGATGCCTCTCCCGAGAGCATCAACTGTGGCATCATCATTCGGACCTTTGGCGATGGTGAAACCGGGGGTTGGACCCAAACCGGTTGCCAGTTGGACGTTCCCTGGAACTACAACGCCTCGCTCAACTGCAGCGATCCACCTGACATCTTGCCCCTGCCCGCCACCGCTTGCTCGGGTGAGCAAATCGACATCTTCCTCGACGACTTCCTCGTTCCCCCCACCCAACCCGGCGACGTAACCTATACCTGGACCGTCTCGGCTCCCGGTGGCGTCACTGGCGCTTCGTCCTGTACGGGCGGTTGTGGGAATATCCTCTCTCAGATCCTGACCAACTCCACCAGCAGCCCCCAAATCGTGACCTACTCGATCACTCCCCGGACCATCGATGGCTGTGTTGGACTACCGACGGACCTGCAAATTACCGTCCTCCCGGAGATCGTACCGACGATTACCAATCCAGCCGGGGCGGTCTGTAGCGGACAGTGCGTCACGCTCTTTGGCGGAGCTACGGGAGGCGCGCCACCTTACAACTACGAATGGAGTACCGGCGACTTTGGTCTGACGACCCAGGTATGCCCCACCTTTACGACCAGCTACTTCCTCACCGTCACCGATGGCAACGATTGCAGCGCCGTAGAGGAAATCTTGGTAGAAGCCAATCCCAACCTCGACGTCACCATTGTGGCGACGCCCAATATCACCGAAATTTGTGAATCCGATCCCCAGTTTCCCATTCAGTTGACCGCCTTTGCCGACATCGGAGGTCCCGCCTGGATCTACAACTGGGAATTGGCCACGGGAGCCACGCCCTCGATTCCCATCGTCCAGGCTACCGCGGATGGTTTGTACTGCGTTACCCTGACCGATGCCAACGGATGTACGGGAGAAGACTGTATACAGATTACCGTTTATCCCGAACCGCAACTCATCCTCTTCCCCGTCGATCCAGTCTGTCAAAACAGTGCCCCCGTACCACTAACCGTCGTTACGGTACCAACGGGTGGAACGGGCAGTTGGTCCGGCAACATCAATGCGGATGGGAATTTTGTACCGGACATTGCGGGAGTCAATACCGTTTGTTACGACTTTACCGACGACAATGGCTGTCCGGCTCAGGAATGTATGGACATCGTTGTCAATCCCGTGCCGGGCGCTCCGGCTTTCAATACCTTCGTGGCCGACGTGTGCTCCGACCAAACCGGCATTACCTACTGTGTCGATCCAGTGGCCAGTGCGGATGGCTACGTCTGGACCTTCCCTCCCGGAGTCACCATCACCTCCGATCCCACCCAGGATTGTGTGACGGTGGATTGGAATGGAGCACCGGCGGGCGACGTCTGCGTCACGGCGACCAATGCCTGTGGGTCCAGCCCCGCGGTTTGCCAGCCCGTGACGGTCAATTCCGCCCCGCCCGCACCGACGGACCTGGGTGGTCCGCTGACGCCTTGTGCCAACGAAACGGGGCTGACTTACAACATCAGTGCCGTAGCCGGTGCCACCACGTACACCTGGACGGTGACCGGAGGTACCATCACAGCGGGACAGGGTACGACCTCCATTACAGTGGACTGGGGAACCGCTGCGGGAACCGTCTGCGTCACGGCCGACAACAGCTGTGGTTCCAGTGCTCCCGCCTGCCTCAACATCGACCCCAATTCCCCACCGGCAGCTCCCCTGGCCATCAACGATCCGGGTGCCGTCTGTACGGGTGACAATAATGTCGTTTACAGCATCGCCGCCGTTCCCAATGCCAGTTCTTACAACTGGACCGTTCCGGCGGGAGCTACCTTTACGGGCAACGGCACGACTTCCATCATCGTTGATTGGGGCAGCTCCGTGGGTGGCGACATCTGCGTCAATGCCGAAAACGTTTGTGGGGTCAGCCCGAATACCTGTATCACGGTGACGCCCGATACGCCGCCCAACCTGGCGGGACCAATGGCCGGACTCGATGTGGTGTGTGCCAATGATGCGGGCGTATCCTACAGCGTCCCCAGCGCCACGGGTGCTACGGCTTACACCTGGACCATCACCGGCGGTGCCCAAGCCTCCGGTGGCAATACGGAGAATATTACGGTAGATTGGGGAGCGGGCCCCGCAGGAGAAGTCTGCGTAACGGCGGACAACAACTGTGGCTCCAGCGCTCCACTGTGCGTAAACGTCACCATCAACGCCGCGCCAGCCGCGCCAGCCGCTCCGGCCAATGTCAACGTTTGCGAAGGCGCCAGTGGAGATCCCTACGCCATCGCGGCCGTTCCCAACGCTACCACCTACAACTGGACCGTTCCCGCTCCCGCGACCTTTACGGGCAACGGCACAACCAGCATCAATATCGACTGGGGTGCCAGTACTGGTACCATTACCGTTTGTGTCAACGCGGGCAATGCCTGTGGCAATAGCCCCGATGCCTGTTTTGACGTGACCCTAGACCCCGCCCCGGACCAAGCGGGACCCATTACGGGCCCCACGGATCCCTGCTCGGGCAGCACGGGGGTCGCCTACTCCATCACGGCCGTTCCCGGCGCCACCAATTATACCTGGACCGTTCCTTCGGGAGCCACTTTTACGGGTCAAGGCAGTACCAGTATTTTGGTTGATTGGGGCCTATCTGCTGGTGGTGATATCTGCGTAACGGCAGAGAACCCCTGTGGGGTCAGTGCTCCCCAATGCTTGATGGTCACGCCCTTTGGTCCGCCCGTACTGACCGGTGCGATCGCGGGCAACGACGTCCTGTGTGCCAATACGACGGGCGAAAGCTATTCCATCGCTGGAGTGGCTGGTGCCACGGGCTATACCTGGACCATTACGGGTGGCGTACAAGCCAGCGGTGGCAACAGTACCGCCATCACCGTCGACTGGGGCCCGGGGCCAAACGGAGAAGTCTGCGTAACGGCGGACAATGTCTGTGGATCGAGCGCACCACTGTGTTTGAGCATTACCATCGACCAAATTCCGGCGGCGCCGCAGCAACTGCCCGACGAAACCATCTGTGCGGGGGCTACGAACCAGATTTACAGTGTCCCGGCGGTGCCCGGGGCAACGGCTTACAATTGGACCTTCCCGCCCCTGGCTACGGTCAGCGGCCAGGGTACCAATACGGTGAGCGTCAACTGGAATGGCGCCAGCTCCGGCCAGGTCTGCGTCAACGCTTCCAACAACTGTGGGCAAAGTGCGGATGCTTGCTTCAACGTCACGATTGAGGACGCCCCCACCACCCCCACGGCCATTACGGGCAACGACCTGCTCTGTCAGGACAGCAACGGAGAAAGCTACAACATCGACCCCGTAGCGGGTGCGACCTCCTACGTCTGGACGGTGGGTGGCAGTGGTACCATCACGACGGGCCAGGGCACTACCTCAATCAGCGTTGATTGGGGCAACCTGGGTGGTGATGTTTGCGTGTATGCCGTCAACAACTGTGGCAACGGCCCGGCCGTTTGTTTGCCCGTCAGCATTGATTTGATCCTACCCCCACCCAGTGTCTCCTGCGGCGCGTCCACGACCAATTCGGTCATTTTTAACTGGACGCATCCCACGGCGACGAGCTTTACCTATACCTACACCCTCAACGGTGGCCCCGTACAGGGTCCCGTTACGACAACCGATAATACCGTACAAATTGGCGCTCTGAGTGCCAATGACATCGTGGAGATAACGATCATTGCCATCGGTGGTACCAATGTTTGTGGCGATAGCCAGGCGGCCGTACAAAACTGTGAGGCCAATGATTGTCCGCTAACGCCTCCCACCTTCGATAACGTCCTGACGGAATACTGTGTCGACCAGACCGGTATCGTCTTTACGGCCGATCCGACGGGAGGTACCTTTAGCGGACCTGGGGTAGCCCCCGATGGAACCTTTGATCCTTCCGGCTTACCCGCTGGGCCGATCATCATTACCTACGCCTACACCGATGCCAACGGTTGTCCGCAATCGGCCGATGCCACCACGACCATCGTCCTCCCGATTGATCCACCGAACATAACCTGTGGCGCCGCTACCTCCAGCGAAGTGGCCTTTAGCTGGTCGCACCCCAGTGCCACCATGTTTGAATACTACTACAGCGTCAACGGTGGTCCGCTGACGATGACGGTGGCAACCAGCCTGACCGATCTGAACCTCACCGGACTCAACGAGGGTGATCAAGTAGAGTTGTTCGTCATTGCGATTGGCAATCCTCCCTGTGGCAACAGTATTGCGGGTAGCCAAGTGTGTGAGGTAGCTACCTGTGTGGATACTCCGCCCCTGATCAATGGCATCAATGCGCCCTACTGTGAAAATGACAACTCGGCCATTCAATTCACTGGCGTTCCCAACACCGGCACCTTCAGCGGCCCCGGCATCGATCCCGATGGTACTTTCCACCCGGATCAGTTGCCTCCCGGCCCCAACCCGATTACCTATTCCTACATCGACGCCATCGGCTGTTTGCAAAGCACTACGGTGGATGTAGAAATTGCTCCGATCCTCACGCCACCGGATGTTTCCTGTGGAGCGAGTGCTCAAGATTTTGTGACCTTTGAGTGGTTCCACCCCAATCCCAACGTCACCGAATTTATCTACACCATTTCCATCAACGGGGGTACCCCGAGTACCCCCGTGACAACCACGGAGCTCGATGTGGTCATCACCAGCCTCAACGCGAACGACATCGTCAGCATCTCGATTGTGGCGGTGGGCGTCAACGTCTGTGGCAATAGCGATGCTTCGACGATTGACTGTGTGGCGGATGCCTGCCAAAATACGGTGATTACCATTCCCATCGATCCGCAGTACTGCATCACGGATGCGCCGGTCCAACTGGTGGCCAGCGACGGTGCGGGAACCTACTCGGGCAGTGCCGGAGTCAGCCCCGGCGGCCTCTTTGATCCCGCCGCAGCGGGGGTAGGAATGGCTACGAGCGATTACAATTACGTCGATGCCTTTGGCTGTCCGCAGTCGGCTACGATTACGACCGAAGTGGTGGACATCATTCCCGCGCCCCAAGTCAGCTGCCAGGGTTCAACGACCAATACGGCGACCTTTAGCATCGTCAGTGGGGCTACGCAGTTTGAATACACCTACACCATCAATGGTGGCCCCGTACAGGGTCCGATCAGCACCAGCAATACGAGTATCGACATCAGCGGACTCAACGTCAACGACATCGTCGACATTTCGGTAGTGGCCATCGGTGGTCCTCCCTGTGGCAACAGTGCCCCGGGAACGGCTTCTTGTCAAGCGCAGGACTGCCCGATCAATCCACCGAGTATCCTCAACCTCGATCCCGAATACTGTATTACGGAAACGGGAATCCTGCTGATGGCTAGCCCCTCGGGGGGAACCTTTAGCGTGGACGGTACGCCCATTGCGGGTACCTTCAACCCCGTCAATTACAGCGCCGGTCCCCACACCATTGGCTATACCTACATCGATGCCAATGGCTGTCCGCAAACCACGAGTGCGGTGACGACCATCGTCAGTCCCCCTCAGGGACCAGCCGTCGTTTGCCAAACCTCGACCACCAATTCGGTAACCTTTGGTTGGACGCCCTACCCCGGCGCTACGGGCTACACTTACTACTACACGGTAGATGGTGGTCCGATTCAAGGACCTTTCAATACCACGACTACGGACGTCACCATTCCCGGTCTGACGGTCAACCAAGTCGTGGACATCAGCGTGGTAGCTACCGGCCTGAGCCCCTGTGAGGAAAGTCAGGAATCGACGGCCCAGTGTATTGCTCAGAACTGTATCCTAGTGGTGGACATTGATGCCACTCCCGATTTCTGCTTGGACGGAACCCAAACGCCTCTCCAACTGACCGTCGTCGTGTCGAATAGCAACGGTACGGGTACGGGAACTTGGAGTGGTACCAGCCTCACGGGCCCCAACAACGATATCTTTGATCCCAGCACCTGTGCCGGTGCCGGTATCCAAAACATCAGCTACACCTTTATGGAGGATGGTTGTATCCAAACCGACGTAATCCAGATCAACGTTTACGATGCACCCCTCGCGGAAGCGGGTCCGAGTATCGCACTCACCTGTGGGGATCCCGAGATGGAACTCAATGGTGCCGGATCGACGACCGGACCCGGCGTTCAGTATATCTGGACGGGACCGGGAGTGATCCTCAACGAAACGACCCTGGCCCCGACGGTCAACAGTGTGGGCATGTACACCCTCACGGTGACCAGCGCGCAGGGTTGCGTAGCCAGCGATCAAGTACAGGTCACCCAGGATGGCGACTTGCCCGTGGTAACGGCGGGCCCCAACCCCACCCTCACCTGTGAAGTAGATCGGGTCAACCTCCTGGTAGCCGCGGTCCCCGCTACGGACATCAGCTACCAATGGACGGGCCCGGGCATTACGCCAGTCAATGACGACGAGGCCAGTCCCGAAGTGGAGCTGCCGGGCACCTACACCGAGATCGTCACCAACAACTTAAACGGCTGTAGCTCCCTTCCCGTACAGGTGGAAGTATTGGAAAACCGCGAAATCCCGCAAGTGATCTTGGTCAATCCCGTGGATACCATCGACTGCTTCGAATCGCGGCTGACCTTCGACTTGTGTCAATCCCCCATGGGTACGGACAATACGCATTTCGTCTACGAGTGGTTCTTCAACGGCATTCCCGTGAGCGACCAGTGCGTGATCACGGTAGAGACGCCCGGTGGTATTTACACCTACGTGGTAACCGATACGATCAGCGGCTGTCGTTTGGATGGACAGGTAGAAGCGCGCGATCTGATTGCGGTGCCCCTCGCCGATGCAGGGGATGATGGGGTCATTGATTGTCGGACCGAATTGGTCCGCTTGGAAGGCAGCAATACCGAAGTGGGTCCCGATATTACCTACCAATGGAGTGGTCCGGCGGGAGGTATCGTGGGGCCGGATAACGAAAGAGGCGTCGAGGTGGTACTGCCCGGTATTTACACCATTGAGGTAACCAATAACGCCATTGGCTGTGTCAATACGTCGGCGGCCGAAGTGGTTGCCGATCAGGATGCGCCCCTGGCCGATGCCGGACCGGATCGCGAATTGGACTGTGACCTCAACCCCGTCGACCTGGACGGTACGGCCACTTCCGGTACGGGTGCGCTGACTTACGAATGGATCGACCCCAGCGGTAGTCCCATCGGACAGGGCAGCATCGTCAGCGTGGCCGCAACGGGTACTTACGCCCTGGCGGTAGAAGACCTGCTGAACGGTTGTGTGGATACGGCCTACGTCGAGGTGAGCCTCAACGAGGAAGTTCCCCAAAATGCCGTACTGGACATTCAGGATCCCAGCTGCTTTGGCGAAAGTGATGGCTTTATCAACGTGGTGGACATCGTAGGGGGCACTCCACCGTTTAACTATTCCTTCAACGGGGAGCCCTTTAGCAGCGGTACCTTCCTCAACAATCTCGGACCCGGTATCTACGACCTCACCGTACTGGATGCCGCGGGCTGCGAATGGGAGACCTCCTTTACCATCGACGAACCCGTCGAGGTCGGCATCAGTATCGGCGGCCCCGTCATCGATCTGCAACTGGGTAGCGATACCATCATCCAAGCCCAGGTTACGCTCACTTCCGACGAGCTCGAAGGGATTTTCTGGAGTCCCAGCGACTTGGTCGAATGTTTGGACGACGATTGCCGCGACGTTTTGATCAGCCAATTGGAGCAGTCGACAACCATTCAGGCGACCGTAGTGGATACCAATCAGTGCGAAGCCAGCGATTTGATTCAGGTACGGGTCCGCAAGGATCGCCAAGTCTATATTCCCAACGTCTTCTCGCCCAATGAGGACGGTCAAAACGACATCTTCTACATCTTCGGTGGTGACGATGTGCAACGGATCGAACTGTTTAGCATCTACGACCGCTGGGGAGAGGTAGTCTTTACGGCCGAAAATTTTGATCCCAACGATCCCGACTTTGGCTGGGATGGAAAGCTCCGGGGAGAACGGATGAATCCCGGGGTGTTTGTCTACCACGCCACCGTCACCTTTATCGATGGGTTCCAGATTCAGTACAAGGGAGATGTGACCCTGATCCGCTAAGTATGGCTTGGGGGCTGCGCCCCAACGTAAAAAAGCCCCGAGTCGCTTGATTCGGGGCTTTTTTTGATGTCGAACATCTGTAGAGCACAACCTAGTGCCAGAGCGGATTGGGATAAATGCCGCTGTCGTGTAGATGGCGTAGCGCTTGCTGGACGCCGTCCTTGTCCTCGCGATAGGTCACTCCGTACCACTTTTCTTCCGAAGGCAGTACCGATACGCGGAGCTGTCCCCGCTCCATCAGGTTGTTGACGACCAGTGGAATGTAGAACTCCGCCTTGGGGTTTTGGTAATTGGCCCGGACGAAGTCGACAAAGTGGCTGCGAATGAATTCAAAGATCGAGGGATGAAAGCCCCAGAGGTTCATCGACACGAGGCTGTCTTCGGGAAGGGCCACTTTTTGACCCTCTTCCTCAAAAGAAATCTGTCCGTCGATCCGTTCGATCTTGTGGCGCTCCACAACGGTCTCTAGGAGGTGGTCGGCGTTGGTGGCACAAACCCCACGGGAGACGGAGCCGTTGTCGGACAGGGTCTTGGTCAACTCAAATCCCACCATGGCGGCGTGATCGGGAGCGGCTTTGCTGGCGAGAAAGTCGCCCATGATGTGAAGGGAGCTCACGCCGTAGTAATCATCCGCATTGACGACGGCAAAGGGCTCCCGGACTACATCGGCCGCCACCAGCACGGCGTGGGCGGTTCCCCAGGGCTTGCTGCGCTCGGGCAACTGGTCGATACCGGGTACGGGGGTATTGACTTCTTGGTAGACGAAGACCACTTCGATGCGGTGGGCAAATTTTTGGGTGACCCGTTCTTCAAATTCCCGAGCGAAGCTCTCCCGAATGATAAAAACGACCTTTCCGAATCCCGCCCGGATGGCGTCGTATACCGAGTAATCCATGATGGTTTCCTCGGCCGGTCCCAAGCCATCCAATTGCTTGAGCCCACCGTAACGGCTACCCATTCCGGCGGCCAGTACCATTAGTGTTGGTTTCATATCTTTTCCTTAGATGATTGAACTGATTAACGACCGATTAGGCCAGGAGTTACATTGCGGGGCCAAGTTAAAATTTTTGCATATATTTCGCCTCTCTTAGCCCATTAAATTAAACCCTAAGCCTCCCCTATGCAACTAAGTGTACTCGACTGGGCCATCATCGCCGTTTTCTTCGTGGCCTCGCTACTCATCGGCCTGTGGGCCTCGCGTCGTTCCGGCCACTCGAGCTCCGAGTTCATTCTCTCCGGCCGCTCGCTGC
>CALCCH010000686.1 GCA_937899855.1 uncultured Saprospirales bacterium
GCCCAGTACCTACGATGATTGTTGGAGCTTTTGCTACGAGGAGATTAGCAGTGGGGGAGGGACGCCTACGGCCGCGGCGCGACGGATGGAAGACGCCGGCGAGCCCGACCGCGACTTGCTAACCGACGGGAATGGATTGCCGGACGGCGCGGCGCAGGCGGCGGCGCGGACGATTTGCAGCTACGCCCTCGAAGATTGTGCCGCCAATAGCCAGGCACCGCTCAACGATTGGGTCTGGGGAAACCAAGGCAACTGGCGGACCCAGAGCAACCACCTCTACCAGACCGACCGGGCCTACGAAGCGGCCTTCAACGACAAGCCACTGCTGCGGGAGTTGGGACAGTTTGAGACCTTTGTGCCTTTTGATTGGTCCCTCGGTGCCGATAACGCGGCCAACAATTGGGTACGGGCTACCACCCGGACCAAATACTCCAATCGGGGCGAAGTGCTGGAAGAAAAGGATGCCATCGACAACTACGCGGCCGTACAGTACGGTTACGCCAAACAAGTGGTGGTAGCCCTGGGGCAAAACATGCGCCATCGGGAAATCGCCTTTGATGGTTTTGAGGATTACGATAAGGATTGTACCGACCACTTTCGCTTTACCGAGGCCAGTCTGGCCACCAATGTGGTGACCGACGAGGCCCACACGGGGAATTACAGCATTCAGGTGGCTCCCATTTTGGTGGGGCCCTACCTGGTCAAGTACTTGGGCGAAAGCAATACCAATTGTGTGGGGACCTTCCGACCGGTACCGGGTGAGCGCTACTTGCTCAGTGCCTGGGTGAAGGAAACCTTTGGGGGCCAGCAGGATCCTACCGATACCGAGTACGAAAATGCCGCCATTCAAATCCTGTTTTGCAGCGGAGGGACGGCGAGTATCCTGCCCGACTTTACGGCCAGCGGGCCCATCATCGACGGTTGGCAACGGATCTACGCCGACTTTACGGTTCCGGCGGATGCCGAATTTATGGAGTTGCGCCTGTCCAATAACATACTTACGACCAACGATCACTGGGCTTACTACGACGACATCCGCATCCATCCCTTCGACGGCAATATGGTCAGCTACGTCTATGACCGGGAAACGCTCAAGCTAATGGCCACTCTGGACGAAAACAACTACGCCACCTTTACGATCCGCAACCAAGCCGGTGCCGCGGTCAAGTACAATGTAGAAACGGAAAAAGGCATCGTCACCCTCCGCGAGGGCATGCGTCACATCAAACCCAATTGATCCCCATGATTCAACCCACCCAATTGCTTGCCCGTTTATCGGCCGCTCTGTTGTTGGTCGCTTGCTCCTTTACGATTCCGCTACGGGGACAAGCGCCCCGAGCAGTACTCGAGGCAGCTCTCCGTAAAATGGTGACGGAAGACCGCATTTCCTTTGCCCTGGAGGCCCGAGGTTTTTCCCAACTGACGGCTACTGCGGGGGAGCTCAACTTCCGGGGCGCGTTTAAAAAAAATGGGAATTCCTATTATACCAAAGCTTGGGGCCGAGAGCTGTTTGCCCATGAGCAACAGTTGTTTATCCTTGATCACCAGAACGAACAAATGCTGCTCGGTCGACGTCGGGCGGTCACGATGGGAATGGGTCAAATGCCCCCGCAGCTGCTGGATAGTCTGTCCGATGCCTCCATCAGCTACGAAGGGGCCCGGGGCGAGGGCCAATTGTACCGCCTTGCGAATCTGGAAGGGCCGATCCACCAGATTGACTTCTACCTTGATGCGGAGGGAATGCTACGCAAAATGGTACAGTACCTCCGCGAATCGAAAAGGGTGCAAATGCGCTACGCCAAGCTGGAGGTAAACTACCGGGAATTGACGCGCCGTGCGCCCCCACTTTCCTTTTTTAGCGGTCAGCGCTACTACCGCCGCGACGCACAGGGCCACTTGCATTGCCAAGCCCCTTACGCCCACTATACCATTCGGGAAGTCGATTACGACGTCCTTTCTAATGCCCAATTTTAAGCCACCCTCAAGTCCTCGCTATGAATTTTTTTGCCTCCTTTTCCTTAAGAATTAGCCTCCTGTTAGGCCTGCTCAGTCTTGGCCGCTTTGCGAACGCCGCGGAAGATCAGTACACCACCCAACTGCGGGGGGATCAATTGATGGTCGACAATCGGCTGGACGCCAAAGACGCCTGGTACGACTACATGCAAACCAACGGCGATTGGTACCAGCACAACGGCGGCGCACTGGCGCACCAGCAGCGTTTTGCCAACGTAAGTGCTACGGGGTGGGTTCATTTTCGCTTCGACGGTAGCGAACACCGCCTGTACACCGAGCCCTGGGAGGTGATCCTGACCTACCGCGTACAAGCCTACGATGCACAAGGGACCTTACTGGTGGAGGAGGAAAAGGACCTGACCCTAACCTACGACCCCGCCTACGGCAGTTCCCAAGTCGATCGTGCGACGCGGGAATATCCGGGGGCGCACCGTTTAGTACTGGAGATCACCCACCTGTGTGGGCAGCCCGATGCGGAAGCATTCCTGAGGGAAGATTTTATTCTGGAGGGCAGCATCGAGGTCGAGCGGGTATTTACCCTTGACTTTACCGAGATATTGCCCACCACCCATTTGATTCATCACGATACGGGCCCCGATGCTTATCCCACGATCGAATTTTTATGGGCCTACACCGAAGGGGCGGAGGAGTACGAACTCCAGTACGTTTACGTATCCGACCAGTTGATCAATGGCCAATTGCCCGCGGACCAACTCGACTTCCGAGAGGCCACTCGGATCATCACCCCGACCCAGGATTTTCGCTTGATCCCCGCTTACGAAAGCGGCAGCTTGTACTACCGGGTCCGTCCGCTGGGGCGGCAGGGAACAGATTTGGCGCAGGTATTGCCCGGGCAGTGGTCGACCCCCAGCGAAATCGTATTCGCCGTCAACCCCAGTGGTTCTGGTCAGCTGGCCGTCTTTGAGGAGCAGCACAACTGGACCTTTCAGGTGGATCACGCCGAGTACGGCAAGCACCTCGAACAGCTCGCTTTTTTTGACGGTGGGAGTCGGAACCGGCAGAGCTTGGTGAGGGATAGCGAAACGGGTTTGCCCAGTATCCACGAGTCGATGCTCGATCACGAGGGGCGCCCCGCGGTAGCCATTTTACCCACCCACTTCGAACCCGCCGGCATGGATGCCAACAGTCAGGAGGTCTACGCCCCCCTGCGTTACTACGACAACTTCAGTAGGGTAGCCGGCGGTACCGAGCAATTCCACAAAAGGCATTTTGACTTGGACAACAACCGGAAAAACCCACCGGGTTTGGCCAACAATGTGGCCGAGCGGGCGGGCAGTTATTTTTCCGCTGCCAACCCCCTCCGGGACTACAGCTTTAACCGTTACCTGCCAAGTGCGGAGTTGCCGGGGAGTGGGGCCTACAGCTACACCCGCGTGCTGTACGACAATCACGGTCGGGTGAAGGAGGAATCCAGCGTGGGAGCAGACTATCGGATTGGTTCGGAGCAGACCACCAAGTACTATTACGGTGCCCCCACCCAGCAAAAGTTGGATCGCTTATTCGGTACTGAGGTGGGCTACGCCCGTCACTACCGCAAGGGGATGGTCCGCGACGTCAATGGCCAGCTGACGGTTTCCTACGAAAAACTGGATGGGACCGTCATTGCCACGGCATTGGTGGGCTACGCTCCCGTCAGGGACGATTTGCCCCTGGTACAGGAAATCAGTACCACGCAGGGCATCATCGGCAACGTCAACGAAAGCTTAAACGAGCACAACCAATATTCCGAAAACGATCGGAGTTGGGACATCCAGTTTGAAAAGCTGGTGAGCACGCCGGGTACCTACAGCTTTGATTACCGGGTAGATTTGGCGGGGGAGAATTTTACGGTCAATTGTGCTTCGGGCAACGACAGCTACGATTGTCAGTACGAATTGTTGGTGGAACTGTATGATCCAGAGGGCCAGCGCGTTGACTTCAACGGTACCTTTAACGAGAGGGTCATCAACCGGGAGGAAGTGGTGGTGACGAGTGTCGACCAAGACGATTTTCCCGTGGAGTTGCTCAACGATTACGATTACCAGTTTAACTTTGCGGCGGTATTCAACGAGGTGGGGACCTATACGATTCGCAAGACGCTGCGTTTAAAAGCGGTCGACTTTGTCGTCGACCAGTACCAAAGTTTTGTCAGCAACCCGGCCACCGACTGTATTACCGCCATCAGCATCGCTTCCGATTGC
>CALCCH010000687.1 GCA_937899855.1 uncultured Saprospirales bacterium
AATTCGTATCATCTTTAATTTTTTTCGGTTTAACAAACAAGCTGCCGGCCCGTGGGGCGAGCAACACTTGAATCTGGTTTGCAAAAGGTTCCTTTCACCCCCCTACACGCAATAAAAAGGAAGGGGGTTGGGTGCTGGCGTTCTTTTTTTAAAAATTTTATCTTTATCCATCCAAAATCACCCTTTATGCGTCCACTAGCGGAAAGAATGCGGCCCCGGCATCTGGATCAGTACATTGGTCAGCAGCACCTCGTGGGGCCCGGTGCGGTACTGCGGCAGGCCATCGAATCCGGTCGGATTCCCTCCTTTATCCTCTGGGGCCCGCCGGGGGTGGGCAAGACGACCCTGGCCGGCATCATCGCCGAGACCCTCGAACGCCCTTTCCACACCCTCAGCGCGCTCAATTCCGGGGTCAAAGACATTCGCGACACCATTAATAAGGACAAGGGCCAGCGCTTTTTCAACACGCCCAACCCCATCCTATTTATCGACGAGATTCACCGCTTCAGCAAGTCCCAGCAAGATTCGCTCCTGGGAGCGGTGGAAAAGGGGGTGGTGACGCTGATTGGGGCCACCACGGAAAACCCCTCCTTTGAGGTCATCTCGGCCCTCTTGTCGCGGAGTCAGGTCTACGTACTCCAGCCCCTGGGGCGTAAGGAGTTGGTGCGGATGATCGAGCTGGCCCTGGCGGAAGATGAATTGTTGAAGGAAAAAGCCATCGAAGTGGCGGAATACGAGGCCCTGTTACAGTTGTCGGGAGGAGACGGTCGCAAGTTGTACAACCTGCTGGAATTGGTGTGTAACTTTCAGGAGGGGGCCGAAAAAATGACCATTACCAACGAGCTGGTGACCCAGTTGGTCCAGCAGAATATGGCGATGTACGACAAGGGGGGCGAGCAGCACTACGACATTGCCTCGGCCTTCATCAAATCCATCCGGGGTAGCGATCCCAACGCGACGGTCTACTGGCTGGCGCGGATGGTGGAGGGGGGCGAAGACGTCAAATTCATCGCCCGCCGGATGATGATCGCCGCGGCTGAAGACATCGGCCTGGCCAATCCCAACGCCCTACTGCTGTCCACCACCTGCTTTACCGCCGTCACCGCCGTGGGCCTGCCCGAAGCGCGGATCATCCTCTCCGAAGCGGCGATCTACCTGGCCAATTCCCCCAAGAGCAATTCCGCCTACCTGGCCATCCAGGAGGCCCAGAATAAGGTCAAACAAACTGGGAATTTGCCCGTCCCCCTCCACCTGCGCAATGCGCCCACCAAGCTGATGAAACAGCTCGACTACGGCAAGGGCTACCAGTATTCCCACAACTACGCCGGTAATTTTAGCGCCCAGGAATACCTGCCCGACGCCCTGAGCAATACCCCCTTTTACCAACCCGGCGCCAACCCCGCCGAACAGCGCAGCCGCGACTTGCTCGCCAAAAACTGGAAAGACAAATACGGCTACGGAAAGGACTGACGGCTTCGCGATTCTTTGTTATCTTTAGGACTTGTAAAACCAAATCAATAAAACCACCAAATTCCCAATCGAGACTATGGAGAATGTACAAAATTATATCACCGAGCACCGCGATCGCTTTTTGGAAGAATTGCTGGACCTCCTGCGCATTCCCTCGGTCAGTGCCGATCCGGCCTACCAAAAGGACGTCGAGGCAACCGCCAAGTTCGTGGCGCAAGCCCTCCGCAAGGCCGGAGCCGACAAGGTAGAACGCTGCCCCACCAAGGGCTACCCCATCGTATACGGCGAAAAAATCATCGACCCTGCACTGCCCACCATCCTGGTCTACGGCCACTACGACGTCCAACCCCCCGACCCCATCGAGCTGTGGGAATCGGGGCCCTTCGACCCCGTCATCAAAAAAGCCAAGGGGCACCCCAAAGGCGCCATCTTTGCGCGGGGCGCCTGCGACGACAAGGGTCAGATGTACATGCACCTCAAGGCCTTCGAGGCCATGATGAAGGCCAAGGCCCTGCCCTGCAACGTCAAGTTTATGATCGAGGGAGAAGAAGAAGTGGGCTCCGAAAACCTGGCGCCCTTCTGCAAAAAGAACAAAAAGAAACTCGCCGCCGACGTGGTCCTCATCTCCGATACCTCAATTATCAGCAACAAAGTACCCAGCATCACGGTGGGCCTACGGGGACTCAGCTACGTCGAAGTGGAAGTGACCGGCCCCAACCGCGATTTGCACTCCGGCGTTTACGGAGGGGGGGTGGCCAATCCCATCAACGTGCTCTCCCAGATGATCGCTTCGCTCCACGACAAACGCTGCCGGATCAACATCCCCGGCTTTTACGAAGATGTGGAAGTGGTAGGCAAAAAGGAGCGCCAACAAATGAACGAGGCGCCTTTTAACCTCAATACCTACAAACGCAACCTGGGCATCAAAGAGGTAGACGGCGAACGTCACTACAGCACCATCGAGCGGACGTCCATCCGCCCCACCCTCGACGTCAACGGCATCTGGGGCGGCTACATCGGCGAAGGGGCCAAGACGGTCCTGCCCTCCAAGGCCTACGCCAAAATCAGCATGCGGCTGGTGCCCAATCAGGATCCCCACAAAATTACCAAGCTCTTCGCTGCGCACTTCAAATCCATCGCGCCCCCCTCAGTAAAGGTCAAGGTGACGCCCCATCACGGTGGCGATCCCGCCGTGACGCCCACCGACTCGGACGAATACCGGGCCGCCGAAATGGCCATGGAAAAGACCTTTGGGAAAAAACCCATCCCCCAGCGGGGCGGCGGCAGCATTCCCATCGTGGCGCTCTTCGAAAAGGTGCTGGGCATCAAATCGGTCCTCATGGGCTTTGGCCTCGATTCGGATGCCATCCACTCCCCCAACGAGCACTACGGCCTGTTCAACTACTACAAGGGCATCGAAACGATTCCCTACTACTATCACTATTACCGGGAACTGAAGGAAAAGGAATAGGGGGGAGACTGGTGTTAGCAAAGCGGAGGGAGCGGTCCAAAGGGCCCGCCAGGACGGGTTCGATGGGTCCGGGAATCGGTACCGCGTTTTTCGGCACATTATTTGGCAGGGAATAGATCAGTAAAAACAACGATTCATTTTCCCATGCTGATTTTGCAAGCTCCTCCCAACGCGTTCTCCTCGATCCACCGACGGCTCGAATGGACAGAGCGCTTGACGTGATAAAACATATCAATCCATACTATTTACTTTTCCAGAAGACCTTAGTACTTAATCACTAAGGTCTTTTTTCTTCGTTTTTATCCCTACCTTTGCCGCTTTCATCCACCGGGCCGCCGGTGCACCACCTTGGGGGCCTACAAATCCACACCATGAATAAGTTTAGCTATAGCCTCGGAATCATCATCGCCCAAAACCTCAAACAGCAGGGCGTCGATGGAGATGTCGTCGCCGCGGACCTGGCCGATGCCGTGGCCGCCGTACTTGGGGGCCAGCCGACTAAGATAAATCCCAGCGAAGCCCAGCAAGTGGTCCAGCAAGAATTGCGCGCCCAAGCCGCCGCCAAGTACGAAAGCGTCGTGGCCGAAGGGCAGCAGTTTTTGGCTAAAAATGGCCAGCGGCCGGAGGTCGTGACCCTGCCCAGTGGCTTGCAGTACGAGATTCTCAAAACGGGAGAAGGGCCCCGTCCCCAATTCAAGGACAAGGTGACCACCCACTACCACGGTACGCTCATCGACGGGCGGGTTTTTGACAGTTCGGTAGAACGCGGAACGCCGACCTCCTTTCCGGTCAATGGCGTCATTCCGGGTTGGACGGAAGCCCTGCAATTGATGCCGGTGGGTTCCAAGTGGAAGCTCTTCGTGCCCTACAACCTCGCTTACGGCGAACGGAGCGCCGGCGACCTGATCGGCCCCTACTCTACCCAGGTCGTCGATGTCGAATTGCTGTCGATTATTTAGGCTCCACGAGCAACAACCGCCAGCCCAAATCCTTCCGCCCATGCGTATTGATATCATCGCCGTATTGCCCGAGCTACTGGAAAGTCCTTTTCAGCATTCCATCCTCAAACGGGCCCAACAAAAGGGCCTGCTGGAGGTGGTCGTCCACGACCTGCGAAAATTTGGGAAGGGCAAACACCGGCAAATCGATGATTATCAATACGGTGGCGGAGCGGGTATGGTACTCATGCCCGAGCCCGTGGCTACTTGTATCGACCAACTCCAGGCCGAGCGCCGCTACGACGAGGTCATCTACCTCACCCCCGACGGCGAACGCCTCGATCAGGGCAAGGCCAACCAGTTGTCGCTCCACCGCAACCTGTTGTTGATTTGTGGTCACTACAAGGGCCTCGACGAACGGATCCGCGAACACTACGTCACGCGGGAAATTTCGATCGGCGATTACGTGCTGTCCGGTGGTGAACTGGCCGCCGCCATCCTGGTCGCCGCCCTGGGTCGACTGCTACCGGGCGCGCTCTTCGACGAAACCTCCGCCCTCTTCGTTTTTTTTTTTTATGATATGGTGTCGACCGAGTTCTACACCCGCCCCGCCGATTTCCGCGGTCGGGCGGTACCCCCCATCCTCCTGTCGGGCCACGACCGCGCCATCGACGAGTGGCGCCACGAGCAATCGCTCCAACGGACCCGCCAACGCCGTCCGGACCTGTTGGATGAAGTCGAGTAGACTGGTCGAAAATCCTTACCTATTTACCAGCAACTCATACAGTTTGCTGTTGATGTAATAGTTACCGGTTCCTATTTTTCTCTTCTCCAGAATTCGATCCTCCGCTAACCTGTTTAAATAGCCAGCTGCCGTAATCCTGGAAACCTTTAAATCTTGTACAACAAACGTTACCCTCGTGTAAGGGTGCTTGAATAGGTTATTGAGTAAATCTTGACTATAAAACTTATAATTACTTCTCAGTTTATGCTTCATTTCAAGCATTTGTTCTTTAACAGCAAGAATTAAATCAATCGTCTCCTAGGAGGTTTCTTCAACTCCTTTGATGATGTACATTAGCCACTCCTCCCATTCATTCGTATCTCTAACTTGTTGTAGAAGTCTGTAATAATCCCCTTTATTTTTGATGATGTAGCTACTTAAATATAGTATTGGCAAGTCTAGCAGCCCCTCTAGTATCAGGTACAAAATATTAATAATCCTTCCCGTCCTCCCATTACTATCATAAAAGGGATGGATGCTCTCAAATTGAAAATGAATAATCGCCATCTTTACAATTGGATCGTAATCGGTGAGCGAGCTGTCATTGATAAATCTTTCTAAATTCCCCATCAAACTATCAATCCTATCGTACGCTTGGGGAGGGGTGTAAACCGTTTCCCCGGTTGTAGCATTTTTCAACGCAGTACCCGGTAGTTTACGAAATCCAGCATTGTTTTTTTCAATCATTTGCTGGATTTCCAGAATCATATTACAGGTTAAAAGTTTTCTTTCGGAGACCAGCGCAAAACCTCTCTTCAATGCTTCTATGTAATTTCGAACCTCCTTGGTCTCCAGTCTCTTTAGTGATTTAAGGTTTAATTCAGATTTGTACAACTCATCATGAGTTGTAATTATATTTTCAATCGCTGAACTATCCTTTGCCTCTTGCAAACTCAATGTATTGATGAGTATATTTTGATTGGGAATACTCAGTGCTATTCCCTTTAACTCCGCCAGGGCGGCATGTGCTTTCGGAAGGCTTTTAAGTACGTTCTTACTTTCAATATCAATTTGAAGCGGTAAGTCTGATAATTTCCATGAGTTTCGATCATTCATCTGTATACATTTGTATACA
>CALCCH010000688.1 GCA_937899855.1 uncultured Saprospirales bacterium
ATGATCCGTTGGAAAGTATCTTTACAGCCATTGTTGTCTTCAATAGTCAGGGAAACGAGGTGGTTGCCCGGTACGCGGTACTCGTAGATGGGGTTTGAATCCATCGAACTGCCCCCCTCTCCAAAAGTCCAGTCCCAATCCACAATACTTTCGGCATCAGTCGAGGAAAGATCGGTAAAGGTGACCGGCCCCGCCACACAGGTATCGTAATCCAAGGTAAAGTCGGACTCCAAACCCGGGAAGATATCGACCACCACGTCGGCAGTATCGCCACAGGGCTCACCGGGATTCAAAAAGAGCTTGCCGTTGTAATTGCCAATGCCGTCGGGAAACAGTACCGTGGGGCTCCATTCGGAAAAGGTTTCAAAAACGCCGTTGTTGCGCACGTCAAATTCCCAAAAGTGGCTGTCGATATTGCTGCGTTGGGTACTGTTGTTTTCCAGAAAAACAGTATTGTCCCCACAGGAAGTAACGAAGAAAGTATCGTTGACCAAAACGGTATTCTCGATGATGGGCAGTACCAGGGGCTGACAGTCGGTGACGTTGAATTGAAAATCTCGGCGGACGACGCTCAACAACTGCCCGTTCCGAAACTCCTTGACGCAAACGCCCACCACGTATTGGCCCAAAAACTCGGGTACCCCCGAGATGAATCCGTTGCTGCTATTGATCGACACCACGGGCGAGCCCGACATGGGACGGGTAAAGGAAAAGTTAGGTTGTACAAAGCTCACCGGGGTAAAAGGAGGAGGACAGCCCGGGTTGGGAGCCACGCCATCACAAGCGGCAGGATCGCCAGGCTGTTCGGCCGATCCCGCCAATCCACCTCCTTCCACGGGGCTACAAAATTCGTAGACCAGTTCGTCGCCATCGGGGTCCGTAGCGGAGTGGTCAAAGTCGATGGGTTGGTTGGCACAAATGAGGATGGGTGGAAAATCGTTGAAAGTGGGGCTGTTATTGCACAATTGCTGGGCCAGCGGCGTCAATTCGACCGAATAGGTAGCTCCCGTACTGTTGGGATTATTGATGTTGGTGATCGTATTGTTGCGGCAACAGCGCTGGTAGATGATGTGGTAGGTATCGTTGGATTGGGGCAGGTTTTCCTCAAAGGTATACTGCGCCCCCTGTACGCAAATCCCCGGGGGAACCTGCATACAAGGCATTTCGATGGCGGGGATCGCGGTGGGGGGACGGTCGAGGGAAACGGTAAAAGAACGGACGAAGGAGTAGGAGTTGCCCGATTGCCGGTAGATGGTGATGACGGCGGGATTGTCAAAAGAAGCACCCGAACCGGCGCAATCCCGGTAAACGTTCATCTGAAAACGAAAATCTCCACCTCCCAAACATTCGTAGGTGATCTCTCCACCGATTATGTGCTTGGTCATCGCGTTTTTGGGAACAGCAAGTGCCAATACCACTAAACCAATGTATAAAACGATGCATTTTTTCAAAGGATCTCGCATTTGTAAGTTCTGTGTGTAATACGTCCCGCCGGGCCGTCGTTTCTTTTATCGGTGTATTACCCTTGTTCTTTAAAGCTACTGGATATTTAACACAATTGAAAATTTCCAGATTGTATTTTCGTTAGGGTAATATCGAAAAAATGGCTCAAAAGGAAGGAGCTTTACATTTTACATTAATTTCTAAAACAATATCTATTGGAACAAACCAGGACTTTTCGCCCTTCAAAAGAAACATCCCCGACACTTAAACGTTTTGAGAAAACCGATTTTTAACGATCGGGCAATAGTCACGTTACTCCAGTAGTTAAGCCTCAACAGGACGAAATTCAAAATCAGGTGAACTTATGCGATCTATTTACCAACCAACACCACACAAAAGCTATGACCAAAACTAATTACAATACCATTCCCGTGGATCAAGACCGTCTGGAGGACATCATCTCCGTGCTCGATACCGGAGGCCTCCTCCTCTACCCCACCGACACCATTTGGGGAGTCGGCTGTGACGCCACCAACCCCCAAGCCGTAGAGAAGGTATACGCGCTCAAACAAAGGGACCGCTCCAAGCCCTGTATCCTCCTCGTCGACTCCGTCGCCACCCTCAAAGACTACGTTCGGGAGGTCCACCCTCGCGTCGACAACCTGTTGACCTACCATACCCGCCCCCTCACGGTGGTCTACCCCCAGGCCCAACAGCTCCCCCCCATTTCCACCAGCGCGGACGGCTCCGTTGCCATCCGGGTAGCCCTCGGTGGCTTCTGCAAAAGCCTGCTCCAAGCCTACGGCAAACCCCTCATCTCCACCTCCGCCAACATCAGCACCGAACCCTTTCCCGCCAATTTTGGCGAGATCTCCTCGGCCATCATCCGCGGAGTCGACTACGTCGTCAAAGCCGAACAATACGACAAAACCACCCGCGAACCCTCCGTCATCGTTCGCGTCGACGGCGAGGGCGAATTGGAGTTCCTACGCAGCTGAGCTCAATCCTCCGCGGGCATCGTCTCCCGCAACCAACGGAAAAACTCGCGCTGCCACAGCAGGGCATTTTGCGCTTTTTGAATCCAGTGCCCCTCGTCCGGAAAATAAAGTAAGCGGCTGTGTAACCCCCGCAGCTGAGCCGCCTGGTAAGCCTGCAAGCCCTCCCCCACCGGCACCCGAAAATCCAGTGCACCGTGCGTCACCAGCAAGGGACGATCCCAATGCTGGACGTAGCGGTGCGGCGAAAAACGCGCGTAATCCGCCGCCAATTCCGACTCCCAGTAAGGTCCTCCCAGGTCCCAATTGGCGAAAAACAACTCCTCCGTCGTGCCGTACCAGCTTTCGAGGTTAAACAAACCCGCGTGCGCAATAAAGGTCCGAAAACGACCAGCGTGATTGCCCGCCAGCCAGTACACCGAATAACCCCCAAAACTCGCCCCCACCGCCGCCACCCGCGTCGAATCGACGTAGGGCTCCGCCCGAAAGAAGTCCGTCGCACTCAGCAAATCCTGCATGGCCTGTCCGCCCCAGTCGCGGCTGATCGCGTCGTTCCACTCCCGACCAAAACCCGGTAGCCCCCGCCGATTGGGCGCCACCACGAGGTAGCCCTGGGCAGCCATCAGCTGTAAGTTCCAACGGTACGACCAAAACTGGCTCAACGCCGACTGCGGCCCACCCTGACAGTAGAGGATCATCGGATAGCGTCGACTGGGATCAAAATCGGGGGGATAAATTACCCAGGTCAGCATTTTCTGTCCATCCGTGGTGGGAACGAAGCGCGGCTGTACCCGCCCCAACTCGATTTGGGACAGGGCCCGATCGTTGACGGTGGTCAGGGCGCGGGCCTTTCCCGAGCGCTGGTTTACCCGAAAAATTTCGTGCGGCTTCGACTGGGAGGCCCGCCGAGCGACCAGCCACCGCTTCGTCACCACAAAGTCGTAGTAATTGTGCAGGCCCGTGGTCAGCCGGCGGTGGACCTGGCTCTCCAAATCG
>CALCCH010000689.1 GCA_937899855.1 uncultured Saprospirales bacterium
TACAAATGGAACAATAGAACGGGGAGGACCACCAAAAGTTCAGGCAAGTAGGTGGGGTTTGTAGCACTTGCGGCCCACAACTGTTTTGGTGGCGACAATTCGGAAGCGATTTGTGATAAATTCGCTTCAAGCAGCCCGCGGTCCGTTTTGTTTTTTGCGTCTCCGGCGAGCGTTAATTTTATTGCAATCGGATTGCATTAGAAAATAAATTCCTTATTATTGCAAGATTGCTGCGTTAATCGAGTTGCCTTATGATCCAGATCAAGGATGCCGTCAAATCCTTCCAAGGAGTCCCCGCCGTCCGCGGGCTCAACCTACAGATCGAGCCGGGAGAAATCCTGGGCCTCCTGGGAGCTAATGGAGCGGGCAAATCAACCACCATCCATCTGCTCTTGGGCTTTCTCCAGCCTGACTCGGGTACCATTCGTATCCACCAGCTCGACCCCGCGCAAAAAACCCACGAAGTCCGTCAATTAATCGGCTACATTCCCGAAAACGTAAATTTATACCCTTATCTTTCGGGCTTGGAAAACTTGGACTATTTCTGCCGACTGGCGGGCTTAAGTTATCCCCAAGCGGAGTTGGAACACGTGCTGCAAACCTGCGGCCTGCCCCCCGGGGACCACCAGAAACGAGTGTCCAACTACTCCAAAGGCATGCGGCAAAAGGTAGGAATCGCCATTGCCTATGCCAAAAAAGCCAAGGTCTATCTGCTGGATGAACCCGCCAGTGGTTTGGATCCCCTGGCGAGTAACGAACTGTCCGATCTGTTGAGAAAACTAGCGGCGGAGGGCGCCACCATTCTGATGGCTTCCCACGACCTTTTCCGAGTGCGAGAAGTCTGCCACCGCATTGTAATCCTCAAAAACGGCCAATTGGTCAAATCACTCGACAGCGAGGCAGTCAGCGCCAGTGAATTGGAAAAGCTGTATTTGGAATACATGAAAAATTAGGATCGGACATGTGGCCAATCATCAAATACGAGTGGCGCTGTCTGGGGCGCAATCGTGCCCTGTTGGGGATCAGCTTGGGTTTTCTGCTGGTGCTGACACTATCGGTCTTCCTCGGACAGCTCCAGAGCTCCAAGCAAGGCCAAAGCTACGAAACCGCTCGTCACCACCTGCGCCAGCAGTGGGAAAGCATCGATGCCATGAATCCCCACGGTGCCGCTCACTACGGTACCTACGTCTTCAAACCCACCAATTTCCTGACCAGCCTCGATGAGGGCGTCAACGGCGTAACCGGCAACGTACTCCGCGTAGAGGGCCACGTACAAAACGAGATGGTCCATTCGGAAAACTCCCAAATGCAGTTTGTCTCCAAATTTGGCAAGCTCAAAAGTGCCCTACTCCTACAGTACTTGCTTCCCCTCTTTCTGGTGTTCTTGGCCTTTCACAGCATGAGCAGCGAACGACAGAGCGGCAGACTCAAAATGCTCGCCCTCCAAGGAGCGCCCCCCGCGAGCGTGGCCACGGCCAAAACCCTCGCCATCTGGCTGTACGGCATGGGGCTGCTGAGCCTCACCATACTGGTATACGCCCTCGTCAATACCGCCCACCTGAGCCCGGAGCTGCTCCAGCGTACCCTTTTCTTTTACCTGGCCTACGCGCTCTACTACTTCATCAACACCGGACTCACCGTGATGGTTTCGGCCCGTGGACCCGGCCCGACGGCCGCCCTCACCACCATGCTTGGCCTTTGGATATTGTGGACCATCTTTCTGCCCAACCTCCTGATGAGCAGCGTCGAACGCTGGTACGACCTGCCCAGCCGCAACGAATTTCAGGTCGCCATGAAGGAGGATCGCGCCAAGGGCATCGATGGACACAATCCAGTCGACCAACGGAGCAAAGCACTCGAACAGCGCATCCTGGCCCAGTACGAAGTAGACAGCCTATCGCAGTTGCCCCTCAAATTTGACGGTTTGCGAATGCAGGCATACGAGGAAT
>CALCCH010000690.1 GCA_937899855.1 uncultured Saprospirales bacterium
CCCGAGCCATTGCCCCGTTGGGGCTGGGCCAGTATCCTCACTCGTTCGTCGTAGCTGGTGCTCACCTCCAGAAAATAAGTCAGGTCTGGTATGAAGTATACTTCCTCCTGAAGTACGGCACTAGGGACGGGGCTCAGGGCTCCTCCCTGACTCCATTCCAACCAGGGACGAAAATAACGTTGCATACAAAGGAAGGAAGAAACGGGATTGCCCGGGAGGGCAAAGATGGTACAGGAATTCCCCAGCCGTCCAAACCAAAAAGGTTTGCCGGGGCGTTGTTTGATCCGGTGAAACAGTTTTTCTACTTGCAGCTCGGCTAAAATTCGGGGAAGGTAATCTTACTTTCCCTTCGACACCCCACCGCTCAGAATAATGACGTCGTACCGATCGAGATAGCCACGGAGTTTTTCGCGGATTTGCTCCGGTTCATCCTGGAGGTGATCCATATCCGCTTGGATCTGATAGGCTTGCAGGCTGGTCATCAGCCGGTAGACGTTGGACCGTCGAATCTGGTGGAGGAGGGGAGACTGGTCAATCTCCACCAATTCGTTCCCCGTGGAGATGACGATGGTTCGGGGCAGTCGGGCCACTTCCACCTGGTGTTTGCCGATGCTGGCGACCACCCCAATCTCGGCGGAGGAAATCCGGGTATTGGCTTTTACAATCAGACTACCCGCCGCTCGGTCCATTCCTTGAAAGTGTACGTTCTGCCGGAAATTCACCCAATCGGCTTGCACGGTAGCGTATCCCTCCTCGATGTGCAGGTCTTCGTAGCGGATAACGGTATCGCTGTCCCGGGGCAGCATGGCGCCGGTCATGGCTTCGAGGCAAGTGCTAGGGTCTTCCAGGATCCGTTGGGACATGCCCGCCGCGGCGACCCCCACGATGGGAAAACGCCGTTGGCCCCCTTCCCAGGCGGCGTGGGCAATGGCAATGCCATCCATGGTCACGCGATTGTAGGGGGGGAGGTCGCGATCGGAATGCCAGTCCTCTTTGAGGACGCGGTGTAGCGCACGGGAGAGCGGAATACGTTCGCTACCCAAATCTACGCGGTGCTGATAAACGAGGTCGAGTGCCTCTTGGACTTCAATCATAGGGTGCTTTTTCTTAGTGGAGCTAGCCGCCGATGCTGGCCATCGATTCAAAGGTTTTGCCCCGTTGGCGGCTCTTGGCCTCGGCCTCGAAGCCATCCTTGGATCTACTGCCTACGGCCTCTTGGATGGCGATTTTGAGATCGGCGTCGCTGGCTTGGGCCCGGAGTAGGTCGCGGAGGTTGAACACCCCCCGATCGTACAAACAGGTTTTGATCAGCCCCTGGGGCGTCATTCGCAAGCGATTACAGGTTCCACAAAAGCTCCGGCTGTAGGCGGGGATGATGCCAAAGCTGCCTCGAAAACCAGCGATGCGGTAGTTGCGGGAGGTCGAAAAGGGGGCGGCGACGAGGTTTTCGATTTGGGGATGGGCATTGCTGATGTGATCGAGGATTTTGAGGTAATTCCATTCCAGTTGGGTGGAGTGGGGCCCCGAGCCATTAAAGGGCATTTCTTCGATAAACCGCACTGCAATATCACGTTCGCGGGTCAGCTCGACCATGGGTAGAATGTCCGCGATGTTCTTGTCCTTCATTACGACGGCATTGAGCTTGACATCGAGCCCCCGGTCGATCATGTCGTGGAGGCAAGCCAGGACTTCGGGCAGGTAGTCGCGGCGGGTAATGTGGTGAAAGCGCTGGCGGTCGAGGCTATCGATGCTGAGGTTGAAGGAGCGGATGCCGAGGCCAACCAGTTCGTCGAGGTGGCGGCGGGTGAGGGTACCATTGGTGGTCATGGGGACGGACTCAATGCCCGGAATGCGGACCAGGCGACGGATAAATCCCAGGAGGTTTTTGCGAACGAAGGGCTCCCCTCCGGTGATGCGGACCTTTTTGATGCCCAGTTCGGCCATCAGGCGAATGAGGTGGAGCATTTCTTCGTAGGTCAACAGTTCCCGGCGTTCGACGAAGTTGATGCCTTCTTCTGGCATGCAGTAAAAGCAACGCAGGTTGCAGCGGTCGGTAACGGCGAGCCGGAGGTAGTTGACGGTGCGCTGGTGGTTGTCGATCATGGCTTATTCCCTTTCGTGAATGGTACCGGGGCGAAATTTGAGTTTTTTTCCGTTGCGTTGTCGAAACACGCTTAGGATTTCGGCGGCGATGGACAGTGAGATTTCTTCTGGCGACTCGGCCCCAATGTCCAGGCCCACCGGCGCGTGGAGGTGAACCAGCTCGGCCAGATCAGCGTCGAGGCCATTGTCCCGGAGTTCGCGGTGGAGTTATTCAAAACGCTTGCGCGGCCCCAGGAGGCCGACGTAGGGGATGGGGCCATGGAGCAAGTGGGGCAGCATCTTGAGGTCCCAGGCGTAGTCGTGCGTCATGTGGATGACG
>CALCCH010000691.1 GCA_937899855.1 uncultured Saprospirales bacterium
AGGGGAAATAGGCGTCGGCTCATCTTTTTCCTTTAAAGATATACTTCCATCCCTATTTTCGGTTGAAATCTCTATACTTAATTCTTTCCAATATTTGACCTGTGCAGAATCGTCTTGGCCCTGTAGAGCAAGGGAGCCGTAGCCTTGTTGGGTTGGCAAACCACCGAGAGCGTACGAACAGGGGGGGCTGGTCGAAGGAATGGGGGAGGTCGGTCGGATAAATAAGAGGGCGAGGCATAATTACCAGACCTTGTCCAGTATAATGAAAAATCCAATATGAAACATCCCATCTACTGCGCTACTTACCGCCTGGCCAAGTGGCAAAAAATCTCCGACCAATGATAAATCTGATCCGCGACCTCGACCCCCGAGAATACGAGCACCCGCTCGACAAGAAGGCCCTCGACACCCTGCACGACACGCGAGGCTTGGATACGCTGGTCAAGAAATTTCACGAATACGGCGTTGAGCACCTCTTCAATATCCAATGTACCGGCAGCAACCTCAAGGTGACGGCGGGTAGTCTGCCGGAGGTACACCAGCTGGTCGTGGAGGTTTGCGATACCCTTTCCCTTGCCGAGTTGCCGGAAATCTACATCCAGCACACCGAAAAGTTACAGGGCCTCGTCACCGGCGTCGATCATCCCATCCTCATCATCAGCTCGGCCGCCCTGGAATCGCTGACGCCGGCGGAAAACCGGTTTATGATCGGTCGGATGGTGGGGCACATCAAGAGTCAGCACGTATTGTACTACGAGATTGGTTACCTATTGCCGGTACTCAGCAATATTCTCGCCGGCCCCACCCTGGGCTTTGGCTCCCTCCTTACGATGGGGCTGGAGGTGGCCTTGTTGCGCTGGTCGCGGATGTCGGAATACACGGCCGATCGGGCGGGACTGTTGGCTTGTCAGGACGTGGCGGCGGCGACTGCCGCTCTGGCCAAGGTGGCGGGACTTCCTCAGAAGTATTACGACGACTTTGACGTCGACGGTTTTATAAAGCAGGCCCGCGCCTTTCAAGGCTACGACGAGACCAATTACAACCGTGCGCTCAAGTACGCCAGCCTGATGCTCGGGGAGCAAAACTGGTCGGTAGGGCGGGCCCACGAGCTCTTAAAGTGGATCGATACGGGGGGATACCAGTACGTCTTGGAACGCAAGGCTACTCAGCGTCGGCTAGAGCGCACCCTGGTAAAGTTCTGCAACAACTGTGGCGCCAAAGTCCCCGCATCGACCGACTTTTGTCCTTCCTGTGGCTTTCGTTTCCTGATCTGAGCGGGCTGTTGCTATCCCTTCTCGGCGGCGGCTTTCTTACGGGCCTGTACGCTTTTGATGACGCGTTTGAGCTCCTGCGCGACGGTGTAGTACGCCTCGTCGCTATCGTCCCAGTTTTTGATGGGTTTCCGTTCACCCGCCACGTCCCGCGGGGCCACTTGTAGTTTTCTAAATTCGGTTTCGCGCCATTCGCAGCGGCGGAGGATGATGGGAAAGACCACCGCGCTGCGTTCCTCGTGGCGTTGGAGGGCCGCCACCATTTCCTTTTCGTAGATGTAGCGCGAGCCCAAGAAGCTGGGGCTAAAAAGCAGCATGATGATATCGGCCTCTTCGAACTCTTTGCGAATGGCGGCATCCCATTCCTCTCCAGCGTCGATCTCGCGGTCGTTCCAGATATCGACGGCCTCGTGGCGGCGGATCATGGCGAGGTGGGTATCCAGTTCCTGACGCATGGGTTCGTCCTTGTGCGCGTAGGAGGTAAAAATTTTGATGGGGATCGTTGGGTCAAACATGGGTCTAAGTGATTGAGGATGTGGAAATGGCTCGGAGCTTAAGCGGGATCGAAGACCGCGGGAAAGTGATCGCGTTGGAGGTCGATCTGGGCGGCGGCGGCTCCAATTTCGGCGAGGACGCCCCGGTTTTCGGCTGCGGACATTTCGTGGAGGCTCGTGGCATCGACGTGGCCAAAGCCGATCTTGCTCAGGGCTTCCTGGGTCAGGACGGCATCGTAACGCAGGTAGTGGAGGGCGGCTCGTCCGCCGAGTAGGTCTTGGGAGAGGTCACCTATCTCGCGATCGATGGGTTTGGCGGTGGGGCTTTGGGAGAGGTATTGCAGTAGGAGGTGGTGCATTTCCTTGGCGTCGTTCATCAGGAGGTTGATCACGTCACCGGCCCAGTCCCAGAGCTTGTTATCGGTGACGTCGGCTACGGTGGATTCCTGGGGCCAGGTGCCGGTACCGATGGAGGTGAGGAGCAATTGGTCGGCGCCGGTAGACCAGTGGTAGGGGAAGCCCCGGAGGGTGGCCATGAGGAATAGCATCATGGAGGGATCGTTGTGCATGCTGACCCCGCCGTCGACGAAGGCGCCGACTTGGCCTTTACCGACTTCGATGGCTTCGGGTTCGAAGTAGGTGGGGGCGGCGGTGGAGGCGCGGACGGCTTCCCGCAGCAGGATGTCCTTATTGTACTTGAAGTATTTGGCTTCGGGGTGGTTGGTGAGGGGCCAGGTACTGCCGGTGTCGGCGCGTTTGGTGACGATGCACAGCCCGGTGCGGATGCGCTCGCTGGCCAGGGTCATATCGCCAAAGATCTTGGTCAGTTCGCTCTCCAGGGCGTCGATCTTGAATTTGGCGCTCAGGCGTTGGAAGAGGCCTTTCTTTTGCCCAAAAATACGTCCCCCCAGCACTTGGTACAACTCGCTGATTTCGACGGCCGACATTCCGATGGCTAGGCCACTGGCGATGATGGCGCCGGTACTGGTACCTCCGATGAGGTCAAAATAGTCGCACAGTCGGAAGTCGGGTTTGCGGTAGCGCTCCCGGAGTATTTTTTCCAATTCGACGAGGTAGCCCAGGGTGATGGCACCACGGATACCGCCCCCGTCGAGGGCGAGCAGGCGTTTGGGGCCAGGAGTGTTTAAGCGGGAAAGTAGGGACATGGTGTTGATTTATTAAAGAGAGGGAATTTTAGTCTTTGAGATCGCTGTTTTCCGTTTTTACGTATTCCAGCCACGCTTTGTTCTCATTTTCGGTAAAGTCTTCGATCCGTTCGACCAGCAGTTGGAGTCTGGCTCCCTGGCGATAGGGCCCCGATTGGGTGAGGAAAAGCAGCCGTTCGCGCTTGAGCGTTTCGGAGGCTTTGCGGTACTCCATCCAATTTTCCTGGTATTTTTGCAGGGATAGAATACTTTCCCCCGCCGCAATCATTACCCCACCAATCCCAACGGCCACTTTTAGCCAAAAACCGTTTTCATCGATCAAGCCCGTCAGAAAGGGAATGAGTACCGAGATGACGATGATGCCAATCTTGATGGCCTTGTAGCGTTTTTGGTTCCAACGACTTTTACTGCTGTACCACTTGATTTGATCTTCGATGCGTTGGGTGAGGTAATCGGCCTCCGTCATTTTGGGAGTGGGCTGTTTTTTCATTACTTTTGGTGAGCGCGGTTGGTCATTAGTGGTGAGGTCTAAAATTAGTAAATTCTTTTATATTTGTCGAAACGATTGTAGAAGCCATTTCAAAAATATCTTTCGGGCTGCGACAGGTTCATTTTCGCCCCTACTTCGTTGCCAAAAGCGTCGCTTAGCTGCGGCTATGCCCCGTTTTGGCGCCTCGTCGGAACAAAAATGACCGCTCCCTCGCCAACAAAAACATTTTGAGATGGCTTCTAGAAAACTACCCGAGATATGCTGACACAGGAAGATATGAAAACGCGTTTTCTCCCCCTCATTCGCGACAAAGGACAGTGCTACGAAAAGTTTAGGGCCATCCTCGCCCGCCCCGCACAAGCCGGAGAAGTAATTCACACCATCACCCGCGACGGACACGAAACCACCAACCGCGCTCAAGCCGGCGACTACGTGGTACAAAACCAAACCGGCGCTCGGGAGGAGTACCTGCTCGGTGCCGAAAAATTCCAAGGGCGCTACCAATTGATCGGTCCGGCGGAAGGAGCCTACGCCTCCTACCAGCCCACCGGAAAATTCTTGGCCATCGAATTTGACCCCGCCCTGGCCGCACAAGTAAGTACCGCCGCCACCTTCGAGTTTATGGCTTCCTGGGAGGCCCCCATGACCCTCCGGGTCCACGATTATCTCGTCAGTCCCCTCGATTTTCGCTCCGTTTACCGGATTGCGCGTCACGAATTTTTCGAAACCTATCGCCTAGCCGCTACTTCCTGAGCCACCACCGCCCTTTGCCTTCTTCATTTTTGTTGCATAGTAGAACGCTTACGCGAAAATGTCTTGCTATCCAGGCCGTCACAATTGGTACAATTATTGACTTTTTTTTCCAGTAGCCATTGAATGTGCAAAACCACCGGTGCGTCTTGCTGGGCTTGGACAGCAGCGAGACAGTGATGCCGGAAAAGTTAAAAAATGAGAAAACGGCCTAGCAAAAGCGACTCCCCACTTCCCTTAGAATCTACTTTCCGGGGCACACGTCCCGAGCGGATTCGTGGCCCCCGTTTCTATTCCCTGCTATTTTCTGCCTCCTTTGTTCTGCTCGGCGTCGTGGGATGGTTCCAATTCGACCTGTTGTGGGAATGGGTACAGTGGGCAGTCGGAGCATCCAAGACCCATCAAACGGAGCGGGTCATGGTTTCCGCCAATGCGGAGCCAGCCGGCAGCGGGACCTGTGATGGTGGCCTCACCTACTACCTGCCACCGGTATGGCAAACGCGGGGTTCTTACAGTGATGCCTCCTACGACGATCCCTCCAAGCTGGTCTTATCCACCTCCTTTCCGACGGCTAACGTTCAAATTCGCACGCCCGATGGGACTTCTTTTGTACTCGACACCACCGTCATGGCGGGTTCGGAAGTATTGGTGGCACTGGATACTTCAGTGATGCAGACCCATAATGAGAATACTCCCGAGCGGGACAAAGGCTTTATCATCACCAGCGATGTTCCCCTCCAGGTCCTTTACGTGATCGATGGGGTGTACAACAATAATTTGCTGACCGTAAAGGGGGAGGAGGCTTTGGGGACCAGCTTCCGGGCCGGTAGCCAGGTCAATACGGCCGCTCCCGACGGCGGCACGACTTCCAATTCTGAAAACCATTTTGTCTCGGTCATGGCCACGGAGGACAGTACGACCGTCACCTTTACTTTTTCCATTCCAATGGCGGGGATCACCAGTCCCCACACGGTAGTCCTACAGTCGGGAGAGAGCTATCTGATTCGCGATGATGACGTCAACCAAAGCGTATCGGGGATGCTTATTCAATCCGATAAATTGATCGTAGCGATCAGTGGTTCTCAGCACACCAAGATTGAGGGGGTGAGCAATCGGGATGGCGGGGTCGACCAGTTGGTACCCAGCGAGCGGGTGGGGACGGATTACGTAGTGGTGCGGGGAGAGGTCGCGGACAATCAAGACTACGCGATCATTGTCGCTATTGAGGATTCGACCCAAATTTTTGTCGATGGTGGGGCCAGTCCCGTGGCGACCTTGGCCGCGGGGGCTTACCACCGTTACAATTGGCTCGGTAATTTTGGGGATGTCCATTCCATTCGTACCAGCAAGGCGGCCTACGTCTTTCACGTGTCGGGGGTGTCTCCGGGGGAGGGGGAAATGGGCATGGCTTTGGGCTCGCCGGTGGGACCCTGTCGGGGGTCCAACTACGTCGAATTTGTCAAGATGTTCGACAACTCCGCCAATTACGCGACCTACGTCATTGTGGAAAATACCGGGCTGTCCACCCTGCGTTTTAACGATACCCTTTATACGAACTATGGGGTGACGGCTCGGACGGTTCCCGGCTTACCGGGTTATTCAGCCGTGGTGTTTACGGGGGCCAGCCTGGCCGATTACAATGCCATCAGCTGCGATTCGTATTTTTTTGCCGCCCAACTCAATGGGCAGGGAGGCAGAACGGGTACGTATGGGTATTTGAATAGCTTTGAAGAAAAGGTCAACATTCTCGATCCCGATGTTTTGCTTTCGACCTCCTCCTACTTTGTCGATACGGTTTGCGCGGGGCAGACCTACCGACATTGTCTTCTTCCTCAGAGTTGTGGAACCACCCACCGCATCATCAATTTTACTGGGGGAGCGGCTACGGCCTCCATTGTGGTGGAGTCCGATTCCTGTATTGTTTATACCCCGGTAGATGGTTTTAGCGGTACGGACATCATTAAGGTGGAATTGGAAAATGAAAACGGAATTGCCGGAAGCGTTTGTTTGCAATTTTATGTTTGCAGCGGTGTTCCCGAAATCCAAGGTGTCCCAGTCGATCTGACCATCGATTGTAACACGAGTCTTCCCACTGTCCACCCGACCGTGCGTGATGACTGCGATCCTTCCGTCAGCCTCACCTATCAAGAGGTGGCGATTTACCCCCCTACTTCCGATTGGTCCTCCGGTACTTCCTGTGACTTGTTGCACGCCATTTCGGAGGTCACTTGTACGGACAATGGCAGTCCCGCTGATCCCAGCGATGATACCATTGCTTTTAGTTTGGCGGTGATTGGGCAACATACGGGGAGCCAATGGCGAGCGACCATTGCGGGGGTGGAGTTGGTGAAGACTTACAACTCCGTACATCGCTTTGGTCCTTACCCGGCGAGTAGTCCAATTCTCTTCACCATCAGCGATACCACTGATCCCAGCTGTAGTGTGGTGGTGCGGGTGGTAGCTGGTGATGGTCTCTAAATCTGATTCCGAATCCCAAATTCTTTGCTAGCTTTTCTATACGGTAAGACTGATCGAAGAGTGAGCGGGCGCAATGCCGAGTCGCTTGGCCTGTCACAGATTGCGAGAAATGGGAACGCTTTTCTCCCGGCGCAATTTGCTGACATCGGATGAGGGCCATTTATCGCAAAAAAACATTTGATTTGGTAATAGTTGTTTTTTGTAAATGTATAGAGTCTTGGTATAGTTATTGTCCTTTTTGATAGTGGTGTTTAGGTAAGAGTAAAATTAATTCACTTTTTGTGACAGATATCCCCCCAGTAATAAACCATTACCTAATGTGGGAAGAAACGGGAAGAGTGTATGCAAAACAATTAGAAAGCAAAGACTTACCCAATTAATGGATAAGACATTTACAAAAAGGAGTACAGGCTACTCTACTTCCAAAGTTAGTGGGAATTTTTTTCCACTTTGCCGGGGACTATCTGCAACTGGGAAACTGTACCTACTGTGGGCATGGTTGTTCCTCTTTCAAATCACGCTTTGGTCGGCCCCTGCCGATGTGGCCCCCATCGAAGTGCTCACCTTCAATTTACAGTGTCAAAATAACAATACCCCTAACGATCCTTCCGACGATACCTTTACCTTCCATTTAATTGCCAGCCATCCCAGCTCCGTCAGTACTTGGAATACGAACATTGACGGAATCAATTATTCGGGAGACTACGATCGGGCTTATCAGTTTGGTCCTTACTCTGTGAATGGTGGCAATTTGAGTTTTACTTTAGTCGACAATGCTGACCTCAGCGGTACGGCCTCCGTGGTACTCAGTCCGCCAATTTCTTGCTCCGATACCTGTGACACCTATACGATCATCCGCACCTGGACGGCAACGGATGATTGTGGCAATACTTCGGTTGAAAATCAGGTCGTTGAGGTAGAAGACTCCGAGGCTCCAACGATCACCACGCCCGCTAGCGACCTGACGGTCAATTGCGATGGAAGTGGCAATTATTCGGATTTACAAACCTGGATCAACAATCAGGGAGGTGCCGTAGCGGTGGATGGTTGTGGGTCGGTCATCTGGACCAACGACTTTACGAATCTCCCCTCTGGTTGCAGTGGTACGGGAACGATCACCGTTGTGTTTACTGCCTCCGATGACTGTGGAAACAGCAGTCAGACCACGGCGGATTTTACCATCACGGATGATACCGTACCCTATTTTACGGCGGGTATCCCGAGTGATGTGACGGTAGAGTGCGACGCCATCCCGGCTCCTCCGACGATTGGGGTGGACATCACGGCTGGTGACAACTGTGATGGTAG
>CALCCH010000692.1 GCA_937899855.1 uncultured Saprospirales bacterium
CCATCCCAATCGAAGTCCGCCGCGGCGATGTCCTCACTGTCCTTACTGAACTGTTGAATGCGAAAACTGACGTCGTTAAAGTTGCCCGTTCCGTCGTTGAGCAAGAGCGAATTGCCCTGAAACTCATTGGCCAATACCAGGTCAAGATCGCCATCCCCATCGATATCGGTTGCCACCACGTCCATGCTCTGCCGACTGGCGCCACTGTTTGGCAGCCGTTCGCTGGTGTTTTCGTAAAGCTGTGCGGACAAGCCCGTCGTCCCCAAAATGGCCAGCAGCATCCATAGTACCTTTTTCATATTGCTGAATTTAAACTGTTCGGAATTGGTCATCAAAACTACGGTTCCCCTACAGGATAGGATTGTAAAAAAACGAACGCCGAAAAAGGCTGTACAATAGCTGACATTTGCGACGCCCCGCTGGACTTAGCGGTATTGATCGAGGTACTGGTCCGCCTCGCGAATGGGGAATTGTTTCATGTAGGCCAAAAAAGCCGAGGGCGTCAGCTGGCTAATGGATTTGAAATCTTTGATAAAATGCGACTGGTCGAAATAGCCCATCTCCTGGGCAAAGGCGCTGAGGTTTTCGGGCGGTTGGGTGGCCATCTGATAGGTAATGGCCTTATTGCGGATCACCCGGGCGTAACGCTTGGGAGACAAGCCCAGCCCCTTGCTAAACAACTGCTCCAAATAGCGATTGCTGTACTGGATATTGCGCCGCAAATCATCCACACTCAACTGGCCCCGGTGTAAAAATATCTGCCGGGTCAGGGTCTCCAGCAGGGGCTGCTGTTGTTCGATCAGGCCCACTCGGCTTAGAAAAAAATCATCCAGCAAGGCCACCGCCTCCCCAAAGTGTCCCGTACCGCGCAAACGTTCCCCCAAGTCTCGAAAGGCATTCCCGCCGTCCAACAAACTCAGATCCGCGTTTTGATTCAGCAAATCTTTTTGCCCAAAGCCAAACAACAGGTGAGGGACCCAAGGATACAGTTTTACAAAGAAGGCGATGCTGCCCACGCTCGCTCGCAGCTCGATCGTTTTACTCAACTGCCCCATCAGAGCACCGGCGGGCAAGGGCCGTTCCGCCCCGTCTTGCACTACCGCAAAAGCACCTTCCACCCGAAAGAACAACTCGGGAAAACCGTCCGGGATCAAGAGCAGCGGGGGACTCTTCCCCTCCGCAACTCCCTCCTTTTTCATCAGCCAATACCCCCTAAAGTAAGCGCGTAAGCTGGGGTGCGGCAACTGCCGTTGAAAGTGAAACATAGACTTTTCGTTTTTTGCATTGGGATGGGTACCCCCAACCGTTGGAAGGCCGGACTAAAGTCAGCCAAGTAGTGAACGGGACCTCCCGCTGGCCATGGATGCCAAGCGGCCAAAAAGTAATTGGAAAATAAAACGGGAAATACTTACGGTGCCGAGAATAGATAAACTCCAGGGGCGTCCCCGGAGCCGTTGCTACGGCAAAGGTAAAACAAGCCCTCCGGGGAAACCGATGAATTCGACTAAGACGGCAAACCGACCCCACAACGACACCTTACCCCCAGCCGAAAAGCAAGCCGTCGGGCTGGCATCAACGCCAGGCTTTGTAGGTATTGATCAAGCCATTGGTGGAAGAGTCGTGATGCTGGACCAGCTCCTTCCCCGCCAGCTCGTGCAGAATTTTTAGGGCCAATTGCTTACCCAGTTCAACCCCCCACTGGTCAAAACTAAAGATGTTCCAAATCACCCCCTGGACAAAAATCTTGTGCTCGTACAGGGCGATCAACATCCCCAAGGTCCGTGGATCGATCTGACGTACGAGGATTGAATTGGTGGGGCGGTTGCCGGTAAACACTTTGAAGGGCAGCAGGTCTTCGATCTCGGCCTCGCTCTTGCCCGCGGCGCGCAGCTCTTCCCGTACCGTGGCGGCATCCTTGCCCATCATGAGGGCTTCGGTTTGGGCAAAGAAGTTGGAGAGTAAAATTTCGTGGTGTTGCCCCAGGGGATTGTGACTGATCGCGGGAGCGATAAAATCACAGGGGATAAGGCGGGTCCCCTGGTGGATGAGTTGGTAAAAAGCGTGCTGGCCATTGGTGCCGGGCTCGCCCCAGAGGATGGGGCCCGTGGCGTAAGCTACGGGCTGGCCAGCCCGGTCGACCGACTTGCCGTTGCTCTCCATATTGGCTTGCTGGAAGTAAGCGGCAAAACGGTGGAGGTACTGATCGTAGGGTAGGATAGCTTCCGATTCAGCGCCGAAAAAGTTGCCGTACCAGATGCCGATGAGGGCCAGAACAACCGGAATGTTTTGCGCCAGTGGCGTCTGTCGAAAGTGCAGGTCCATCGCGTGCAGTCCACCCCGCAATTCTCGAAACCGCTCGTAGCCAATGGCGCAAACGATGGGCAGACCAATGGCCGAAGACAGGGAAAAACGACCGCCCACCCAGTCCCAAAATTCGAACATGTTGTTGGGATCAATCCCGAAGGCGGCTACGTCACGAGCGTTGGTCGATACGGCGACGAAATGTTTTTGTACATCCGCCTCACCAGCGCCCTGCGCCAAAAACCACTCCCGAGCGGCAAAGGCATTGGTCATCGTCTCCTGGGTCGTAAAGGATTTCGAAGCGATGATGAATAAGGTGTTTTCTGCCTTTACCCGCCGCAGCGTCTCCAGCAGGTGGGTACCGTCGATATTGGACACAAAATGGAGCTGGATCCCCGGCTGCCAATAGGGTCGCAACGCCTCACTGACCATGACCGGCCCCAGGTCGGACCCCCCGATGCCAATGTTGACGACGTGAGTGATGCGCCCCCCGGTATAGCCCCGCCAGGCCCCCGAATGGAGCCGCTCGCTAAAGTCGCGGACCCGCTCCATCACACGCCGAACCCCAGGTAGCACATCCGTTCCGTCTACCTCGACCGTCCCCTCGGAGAGGTGCCGCAGGGCCGTATGCAGCACGGCCCGGCCCTCCGTTTCGTTGATCCGTTCCCCCTCAAAAAGCTGGGCGATGCTCTCGCTTACCCGCTGCTCACGCGCCAGCTCTAAGAGCAATTGGAGGGTCTCCTCCCGTAGGATGTTCTTCGAGAAATCCACCAACAGCTGCTCCAAACGCAGGGAAAAGCGGTCAAAACGCTGGGGATCTTCCGCAAACAGGGCTGGGATACTTTGGTGACGCAGGTCCTGAAAATGGGCTTGTAGCGCGGCCCAAGCCTGAGTGTTTTGCGGATTCTGACGGTGAAGCATACAATGGTATTTTGACCGCAATTTTAAGCCATAAATATTAATTAATGGCAAAGTCCTCCGCGGAATTTCGCAAAAAAACCTAAATTCCAACATGCCACATTCACGAGAATTGGGAAAGCAAGGGGAGCAAATCGCCGCCGATTATCTGCGGGACCAGGGTTACGAAATCCTCGAACGCAACTGGCGACACCGCCGCGCCGAGATCGATCTGATTGTACAATCCGAGGGGATACTGGTCTTTGTAGAAGTGAAAACGCGGCGCCAAAACACCTGGCAATCCGCCGAACGCTCCGTCAATGCCGCCAAACGGGACCGCCTCAGCAATGCCGCTTCGGCTTACATGGCGCAGGTCGGTCACGAGTGGGAACTGCGTTTTGACCTGCTGGTCGTGGTCTGGCCCGCCGCCGAGGATCCGCAGATCACCCACTACGAAGACGCCTTCTTCCGGGGGTGGTAGCCCCTACAGCTCGATCACCACCCGAAACTTGACCTCTTTGATGATCTGGTAACCCGTTTCCGGGTCTTCCTTCTTCAACAGGACGTCGATCGTCTTGTTGTGTTCGCCAATGCCTTCCTCCAGCTTGCTGTCGTAGCGAATCTGGATGCTGCCCTGCTCCTCCGGTTGGAACACCTTATTTTGCGGCCACTGAATTTCGGTACACTCACAACCCGATACCAACTCCAATTCGAGGGCTTCGCCGCTGGTGTTGGTAAATACGTAGGTGTAAGTTGGGGTATCGCCCAGCTTGATGGTCCCAAAATCGTGGTGGGGCGTCTCAAAATGCAGGTAGGGGTCGCGGGGCTGGGGCCGCTCGGTGCCGGGGCCATCGCTGGCCAACTTGGCGCCGGTACAGGCCACGCCCAACCAGGAACAGCACAACAAAGCGATAATGGCAAATCTCATCTTGACTATTGCGTTTTTTCCGCGTTGACTAGCGCTCGATCTGAATCGTAGTGGGTCCCGCCGTGATCTTAAACTCGGTTCGTCGATTGTAGCGGTGCTCTTCATCACTACACTTCACGCCGTTGACGCAGCGGTTGAGGATAACGGACTCCCCGTAGCCTACGGCCACGATCCGATCCTCCACAATCCCGCGTTCCACCAGCCAGCGTTTGGCTGAATCGGCGCGTCGCTGCGACAGGTTCTCATTGTAACGCGTGGTACCCCGGGCGTCCGTATGCGAGCCCAGTTCGATCACCATGTCGTCGTACTTATTCATCAGGTCGAAGATAAACGTCAGGTCTTTTTCCGCATCGGGCAAGATCTTATCGTCCTCAAAGTCGTAGTAGATGTTTTCCATCCGAATCGGCTCGTTGATCGGGACGGGCTTGGGCTCAGGTCGGGGAATCAACTTGAGGTTGAGCTGGCGCTCGTAGACCTGCGAAGCCGTGACGCCCACCGTATTGAACTCCACGGAATCCGGGAAATAACCATCCCGACGCGCCACCAAGCGGTAGGCCTTATCGGGCACCAGGGCAAAGGAGTAGAGGTTGGTATCGGGTTTGAGGCGGTTGCGCACCTCGCCGATCTCGTCGTTGGTGTAGTCGGCAAAGCTCACCGACACACTATCCAGGGGCTGGCCATCGGCGTACATCGTGGCGAGCAGTTCGAGTACGATCTGTTCTTTTTGTACCTCCCAGTTGTCGTTGCAGCAGGTCTTGCTTTTGACGGAACGGGTTCCCGGCCGGTTGGAGACCACGAAGCCGTTGTAGCCTTCCGCTTCGATGGTGATGTAGAGATCGTCCACACTCGAATTATAGGGCTTGCCGATGTTGGCGGGCTCGCTCCAGTTGCTCCCGTTCCAGAGGGAGGAGAAAATGTCAAAACCACCGATACCGGGGTGACCGTTGGAGCTAAAATACAGGGTCCCGTCGACGTAGTAGGGCGTTTCTTCGTCGCCCTTGCTGTTGATCGTCTCGCCCATGTTCACGGGCGAGGTATATCCATCACCACTACGGGTGGAATAGTACAAGTCGTAGCCTCCAAAGCCACCATCCATATTGGAGGCAAAAATCAAAACTTCGTTCCCAAACAGCTCTCCTACCGTCGGTTGCTTGACGATGTAGTTGCCATTCAGCCCGTCGATTTCCTGAGCGGGGCCCCAGCCCTCATCGCCCATGTTCGACGCGTAGATTTTGCTGCTGCTCAAATCGTTACCCCCCAATTGGGCCCGGGTAAAGTACATCGTACTGGCGTCGGGAGAAACGGTGAGGTTGCCGATGTGGAACCCTTCGCGACTGATGTTGTCACTGGGCAATTCCAGGGCCACAGCAAAGCCATCTTCCTCTCGGGTGGCCACAAACACCTTGGAATAAATATCTTCCTCCTTGCCATCGAGCACCAAGACCTCGTTGCGGCGAAAACCAGTAAAGTACAGGTCCCGATCGTTGACCAGGACGGGCGAGTACTCCGAGTACTTGGAGTTGACTTTCTTGCCCGCGTTTTCGATGCTGATACCGGCTTGGTCGTCCATCTCCAGTGCCAGGTCACAGCCCGTAATCTCGATTTTGGCGCGCCGGATTTTTTCAATGTCCTCCGCCTCTCCGATGTAGAGTTGAAATTCGGCCCGGGCCTCCTGGTACTTCCCCAGGTATTTCAACAGTAGGCCGTGGGTAAAGCGCGCATCCGGCATGTAGGGATTGGGCGTCTTGCGCGAACGCTTGTTGACGATCCGTCGGAACCAGCGCTGGGCCTTAGCGTAATCGCGCAATTGGAAATGCATTTGGGCGATTTTGTAGGCAATGTAGAAATTGCGATCCTCTTCGTATGCTTTTTGGTACCAATCCAGGGCATTGTAGTAATCGCGATTGGCAATGCTCTCCTCCGCCTTTCTCAGCATGGTTTTTAAATTGGCCTTGGTGATGGGTTGGGCCAGCAGACCACTGGTCAGGCCTAGCAAAAACAAGGCGAGCCCGAAAGTTTTAAAACGCTTCATAGGATGGTTATGGAGTGATTTCATTTTTGAGATTCAACACAAAGCAAAGTGATCGCAGTCCCTAGAAACGGGGACAGAACAACACGGGCTTAATCGGCGGATCTTTGTAGATGCGACCGATGTAGGAGACGCCCAGTTCGAAACCACCGACGGAATTGTTGATTTGGTTTAGCCCCGACAGGGTCAGGTCAAAGCTAGCGGCAGCTCGGAAGGCGCCGTATTCCATTCCCAGCAAAAATTGCCCGGCATCACCAACGCGGTAGCCCAAGCCAAAATTGAGGGTCACCGCTTTTTCTTCGTTGAACAGGTAACCCAGCATGCCCTGTAGCTGCGTCTCGGTGGCATTGCCCGCATTCTGGAGCATCACCGTGGGGGCCAGCGACCACTTGTCGTTCAGCTCGGTATCCAACTGGCTGTGGATGACGAAGGTCAGCGGCAAACGGAGGTCGCCCTGGAGGGCGTAGTTGGTGGTTACCAGGTGGCGGAAATTCATCCCGACGTTGAGATCGGTTTTTTTATTGACCTTCGAACGCAGGAGCAATCCGGTATTGAGGTCAAAGAAAGTGGAGCTCCCCGCATTGAAGCTGCTGGTGGGAGACTGAAAGTTCATGCGAATATCCGATTCCAGGAGGGCTTTTCCCGCTTCGTTGACTCCACGGCTGCCCGTTCCCCCCTGAACGCCGAGGGTCAGTACGGTCTTGGCTTTTTTATCTAGCGCCAGGTGATAGGCGACCGATCCGTAGACGTAGGTCAAGCCCAGGGCGACGTCGCCGGCCTGGTCGCTGTAGAAGGTACCACCGACCCCGACCCAGTCCTGCTTTCGAAAACCGCGGATGAGGGGGGCGTCGATGTAAAAGTTGTAGGAGGGGAAATACACATTACTAAGCGACCGCAAGTTAGACCTTTCGTCCAGGTCGTCCAGACCGCGCGCACTCGTCACGTTGGGGGCCTGATCGCGGAAGATACCGCCGACGCGGAAAGAGCCTTCGTAAGCTCCGGTGAATCCGGGGTTGAGGGTGAGGGGGGAAAAGTTGTACAGGGTCCAGTGTAAATCCTGGCTCGACAAATGTCCCGCTAGCAGTAAGCAACAGCAAAAAAACAGTGGTCGAATTAGTTTCATAAAGGGTATTTGTTTGACAAAAAGCAGGTAATGGTCTTCCCCGGAGAATGCCCTCAAAAGGGCCATCGGCAATATAAACGAGAAATATAGAAGTTTTTTATAAATTATGCCCAAATTAGGCCATTTAACTGAACTTATGCCAGGCCCAGCCAATTTTAACAGTCGTCCACCAGCGCTTCTAACCCAGCCGATTCGACAAAAATCTACTATCTTTATCACTTTACCAAATCGCTCATTCCGCAATTATGTCTAACGACGATCTTTTAGGCCAACTCGGCGACTTTATCAGCAAAGGCACCCAAAACCTACGCGACCGATTGACCCTGGATGTTACGGATTTGCTCCGCGCCGTCGACAAAAATGACGCCGATACCGTCGCCCGCGTTCTCCGCGCCCGCGTCGATCCCAACGCCACCGATGGCATTCGCCGCCGCGCCCTCCCCATCGCCACCGACAACCACCAACTGGCCATCGTCAAACTGCTGCTCGATGCCGGCGCCGACCCCAACCTCAGCGACCCCTTTGGCGATACGCCGCTCTACAAGGCGGTATACTGGGAAAATTTCGACATCACCGAGGCCCTCCTCGAAGCCGGGGCCGATATCCACCAACCCGCCGCCGCCGGACAAAGCCCCCTCCAACACGCCCAGCAAATGGGCTACCGGGCCCTCGTGGAATTGCTCACCGGCTTTCAGTTGCGGGCCCGCGAAAACCAAATCAATAAGGACCGGGCCAAGCACGAAGAGATGAAGGAAAAGGCCGCCGCCGCCCGCCGCGCCCGCGCCGAAGAAGCCGCCCGCGTCAAAGCCGAAGCCGAAGCCCAACAACGAGCCCAATCCGAGCAAAACCTCCGCGAACGATACGCCCTGGCCCCCGAGCAACTGGCCACCTCCCTCCTCCAAGCCATCCGCGCCGAAGACAACGACAGCGCCCGCCTCCTACTCGAACGGGTCGACGACCTCGAAATCTACGTCCCCCAGTACCGCAGTACGCCCCTGCTCAGTGCCATCGAAAGCAAAAACACCGAATTTACCCGCCTGCTGATTGAGCGCGGCGCCCAAACGCTCTCGCTCCATCCCGAAAAGCAGCACTCGGCGCTCAGCCTCGCCGTTAGCCTCGGGGCCCACAAACTCGTCCACCTTATCCTCAACCTAGCGCATCCCGAAGGCGCTACCGCAGCGGCGCTCAACAATCCCGAGCAATTGCTTTCTTCTCAGTTTATCGCCTACTAGTATCCCTAAATGCTCACTCTCCTGCTCCGCGCCGGCGCCGATGACTACTACGGTGGCCGACACGGACAAGCCCCCGTGGTCAAAGCCATCGAAAAGGGCTCCCTGGCCGTTCTCCCCGTCCTGGTGGGCAACGGCGTCGACCTCAATTACCGCTGCGCCGGTCGGACCCCTCTGGAGTGGGCCATCCACTTCCACCGTACCGACTGGGTGGGCGCCCTCCTCGACGAGGAGGTGGACCCCAATACGCAAGGCGAGGGTGGCCAAACGCCCCTCATGTTGGCCGTCGAACTCAACTTCCTGGAAGCCATCGGCCTCCTGCTCGACGAAGAGGCCGACCACCAGCTCCGCGATGCCGAGGGGCGGACCGCCCTGATGCGGGCCCGCGAATTGGGGGGACGCGACGAAGCCCTACAAATGTTGGAGGACGCCTAAATCTATGGACATCATTTACGCGCTCGATTTGATCGGAACCCTCGTCTTTGCCATCAGTGGGACGCTGACGGCCGTGGCGCGCAAGTTCGATCTGTTTGGCGCGGCGGTC
>CALCCH010000693.1 GCA_937899855.1 uncultured Saprospirales bacterium
GGCCAAGCCCACGATGAGCAGGGCTGCCGGCCCGGTGGTGAGCACCGCCAAGCCTAGGGCCAAGCCCCCGCCCAGGAGGTAGGGCCAAAACCCATTGCGCTGGGATTCTGCCCGCCAACCTTCACGGACCCAGTAGGCCCGAATCAAGCCGTAGAGCCCCACAAAGATAAAAAGGTTGAAAACCGGGTCGATGATGCCGGAGCGGAAGTAAAGGTGGGGAAGAATGGACCCAAAGTAGGCCAAAACCCACCACCAGCCAAAACGGTGATCGTACAACTCCTTTCCCACGCGGTAAATAAAGTAAAGGCTAAGTAGGCCGCAGGCCACATTGGGTAGTCGCGCCGCCAACTCATTGACGCCGAACACCTGCATGGCCAGCACCTGAAGCCAAAAGAAAAAGGGGGGTTTCTCCCAAAAGGGAACAAAATTGATGTACACCCGCCCGTATTCGCCCGTCAGGATCATCTCGCGGCTGATCTCCGCAAAGTTGATTTCATCCCAATCGAAGAGGTGAACGGCCCCCAAGCCGGGTAGCCAGAACAAGCTGCCCAGGATCAAGAGGCTCAGGGGGATGGCCCAGGGTTTGGATTGGAGTAGTGGTATCATGGACGCGGCGTGAAAGTACGAGGATAAACGCAGTGCAAGTTAGCATTTTGTCGTTGACTCTTCCCCCTTCCGGGCCATTTACGACTGCCCAAAGCCCTTGGGTGCTGCTGCGTTGGTGGCTTCAAACGGCAGCCCACTTGCGCAGTTGTTGAAGCAAAGCCTTGAAATCTTTAGGTGGGGGAGCGGTCCACTCCATCCGCTCGCCCGTATGCGGATGGTCGAGCCGAAGTCGCCAGGAGTGGAGGGTGGTTCGACTCATCAGGGGGCGTTCTTCCGCATCGCGCCGCAATTTGTACCGCCGTAGTTTTAGGGAGGACAGGAAAAAAGCCTCCTGCCGACCGTACACAGCATCGACGACCAAAGGGTGCCCCAATGCTTCAAAATGTACCCGAATCTGGTGGGTACGGCCAGTATGAATATTGGCTTCCACCAAACTGTAATTCTTGAAGGTCTCCAGCGTTTGGTAGTCCGTGATGGAAGCCTTCCCTTTTTTGTGGATGATCATCTTACCCGCAATACTGGGGTGTTTGCCGATGGGCTTGTCAATGCGGCCAGCGCCGGGGTGGGGGTGGCCCTCGACCAAGGTGAGGTAGTATTTTTCGACGTGGTGCTCGGCAAATTGTTCGCTGAGCTTTTTGTGCGCCACCTCTCCTTTGGCAAAACAAATGATGCCACTGGTTTCCCGATCGAGTCGGTGTACGATATAGGGCTTTTCCACCCGGCTACGGAGCAGGTGGTACAGGTTGGTCTTCTCCAGGTCAAAGCGGTCGGGAATGCTGAGTAAGCCCGCAGCTTTGTTGAGCACGATGAGGTGGTCGTCCTCGTAGAGTACCTCGATGGCAGTTGCTTTTTTGGCCATTAAATTGGATTAGGCAGTGTCTGAAAAATGGTTTTGAAAGGGGGGCAGCGGTGCCGAAGAACGATTGCCCGACGTCCCCTAGACCAACTGTTTAAAGGTCTTTATCCCCCGAACGAAATAGGTCCAGAGGATACTTCCGGCGTAGCGACCCGTACGGACCCTGGCCGGGCCCCGGCGAACGGCCTCCATCCGTTGGCGTTCCCACTCGCGTCGCTGCTGTAAGGGCCCAAACCGGAAAAAGAACGTCCAGTGGGCCCGTACGATAGCCAGTAGGTGGGCAAATTTTCCCTGCGTGACAAAGCGGATACCCGCCACGCCATCCAGGAACAGCCGAATGAAAATCCGCCACCACCGGGCGGCCCCCTCTTCGTTTTTGAAGAGGGTGTACAGGCTATTGCGAAAGTTGAGGTAGGCCTTGTTGGGACTGTTGTACTGGAGCGTTCCCCCTCCCAAGTGGTAGACCACCGACTGGGGGAAAACAACAATCCGATAGCCCGCTTTTTTGATGCGCCAACACAGGTCGATTTCCTCCATGTGGGCAAAGTAATCCCCATCCAAGCCTCCAATTTGTCGGTAAAGGGCGCCCCGGATGACCAAGGCACAACCCGAGGCCCAAAATACTTCTTGTGGATCGTCGTACTGGCCTTCGTCTTTTTCCAGGTGATCAAAAATTCTCCCCCGACAAAAAGGGTAGCCGTGCCGGTCGATCCAGCCTCCGGCCGCGCCCGCGTATTCAAAAGAAGACTTATCGCGGTGCGCCAAAATTTTGGGTTGAGCCGCACCGATGCTGTCATCCTCCCGCATGGCCGCCAGAATCGGCGCCAGCCAATTGGCGCTCACCTCGACATCGGAATTGAGGAGGACCACAAATTCCTCCGCCAGCCCCGCCAGCGCCCGATTGTAACCTTCGGCAAAGCCCCAGTTTTGTCCCAGGGGTAAGATCCGCACTTCCGGGAAGTCCGCCGCCAGTAGGGCCTGCGAATCGTCGGTAGAGCCGTTGTCGGCCACGTAAATCTGACCGTTTGGCGGGCGGTGCTGGATGACGGAGGGCAAAAAGGTACGGAGGTGCTCGCGGCCGTTGTAGTTGAGGATAACCACCGCCGTCGTACCGGGTTTGGAGCTGCTCACGAGTTGCTGTTTTGTGCGGAGAGAATGGCGCGGGCCGACTGTTCGTCCTTCATCAACTGCAAACGCAGTGCTTCCAGGCCCTCGAAGTGTTGGTCTTCGCGAATGTGATCGATAAACTCCACCCGCAGCAGCTGTCCGTAGAGGTCCTGGTCAAAATCAAAAATATTGACCTCGATGGTCCGGTTGTCGTACTCTACGAGAGTGGGGCGGTTGCCGATGTAGAGCATCGCCCCGTGGACTTGGTCCCGATGGTGGACGCGCACGGCGTAGATGCCGACCGGAGGAATGAGCTTGTGGCTTTCGGCAACCTGTAGGTTGGCCGTGGGAAAGCCCAGGGTTTTACCAATTTGCTGCCCCTTGACCACCGTTCCCCTCAGTTCGAAGGGGTGGTTGAGCAGTTGGGCTGCCGTTTTGACGTCTCCATCGCGGAGGGCCTGGCGCACCTTGGTAGAGCTGACCGCAATGTCGGCCACTTCCTGCTTCTGGATTTCAACGATCTCAAAACCATCGCGGGCGGCGTAACGACGCAAATCCGCGATGCTGCCTCGTCGGTTGCGCCCGAAGCGGTGGTCGTAGCCGATCACCAGTGCGGCGGGCTGGAATTGGTCGATCAAAAACTGTTGGATGTAGGCCTCGGCGCTCTGCTGCAAAAAGGCTTGGGTGAAGGGGACGATGACCAGGTTGTCGATGCCGTAACGCTCCAGGAGGGCGATTTTTTCTTCGATGGTATTGAGGAGTCGGAGGGAAGTCGTATCGGGAGCCAGCACGAGCCGGGGGTGGGGATAAAAAGTAATGAGGACGCTTTCTCCCGCTTTTTGCTGCGCAATCTGCCGGACCCGCTCGATGATTTTCTGGTGTCCTTTGTGGACTCCGTCGAAGGAGCCGATGGTCAGTACCGCATTGGTAAACTTCGGTAATTCCGCTAAATTTTTAAAAATCCTCATCGCGCTGCAAATATACTTTATCGCCCCTAATTATTGGCCACACGGGTGAAAATTAAATACAAGGAAAACCCTTTAACGTCCACAAATGTTTTACCTTTGCACAAATTGATCATTGGATAATGACGATTGAAAAAACTAAGGTCGTAGAGGCGCTCAGCAAAGTTATGGACCCCGTCTCCGGGCAGGATATCATTACCCTCAACATGGTGTTGAATCTAGAAGTGGTAGACCAGAACATTAACTTTAGCATCGAGCTTCCCAATTTAGCCTATCCCAGCAAGCAGGAACTCAATTTTGCCTGCATTCAAGCCCTACAGGAGCTGTATCCCTCCGCCAACGTAAATGTGCACCTGGTTGCCAAAGGAGGGGGGCGCACCAATACCGCCCCCACCAATGCGGTGCCGCAGGTGAAAAACATCATTGCCGTCGCCTCCGGTAAGGGAGGAGTAGGCAAATCGACCATTGCGGTCAACCTGGCCCTGGGCTTACAAAAACTGGGGGCCCGCGTCGGGCTCATCGATGCCGATTTGTACGGTCCATCCATTCCCACCATGCTGGGATTGCAGGGGCAGCGCCCCAAGGTCAAAGAGATTTATGGCAAACCCCGGATTGTACCCCTCGAAGCCCACGGCATCAGTACGATTTCCATTGGCTTCATCATCGAACCCGAGCAAGCCGTCGTTCTGCGGGGTCCACGTTTGTCGGCCATCATCAAGCAGTTCTTTCAGGATTGTCTCTGGCCCGAATTGGACTACCTAATCGTCGATTTGCCTCCCGGTACGGGCGACATTCAGCTGAGCCTGGTCCAAACCGTTCCGGTCACCGGGGTGGTCTTGGTCACCACGCCTCAGGAAGTGGCCCTGGTGGATGCTATCAAAGCGATGAACATGTTTTTGTTGCCCAACGTCAGCGTACCGAGTTTGGGAGTGGTCGAAAACTTGAGCTGGTTTACGCCTGCTGATCTCCCCGACCATCGCTCCTACCTGTTCGGAAAAGGCGGTGGGGGTAAATTGGCCAAGGAAAGCAAATCCATGCTGCTGGGTCAGGTCCCTTTGGTACAGGCCGTCCGGGAAGGTGGTGATGCGGGCCAACCGATCGTCCTACAAGATGCCAATCCCGCCGCCGAAGCACTGCTCCGGGTGGCTAAAAATACTATTCAACAAGTGGCCCTGCGCCACGAAGTCCTGGCACCCACACAGCGGGTGCGAATGGATTAAAAAACCATTAAATATGTCAGCTCCCGAAAAAGAGGCCCTGTGGGCAAAGGTTGACGCCGCCCTGGATGACGTCCGTCCCCACCTCAAGGTAGATGGTGGCAACGTAGAATTGGTCGACATCACCGAGGATTTGGAAGTCAAAATCCGCTGGTTGGGCAATTGTGAGAGCTGCTCCATGTCGGCCATGACGATGCGTGCCGGTGTAGAACAGTCCATCAAAAACAAGGTCCCCAACATCAAAAGCGTAGAGGCCATCAACGGGGTAGCCTCCTAAAAGTATCCCCACCGTTTATGAATCGTGCGGAATTGATCCAACAAATTGCTCAGAAGCAGTCCTACCTCTGTGTAGGCCTGGATTGTGATATCCAACGCTTGCCTCCCGCCGTACGCGCCGAGGCCGATCCTATTTTTGCCTTCAATCGGGCCATCATTGACGCTACCAAAGACCACTGCGTAGCCTACAAACCCAATATTGCCTTTTACGAAGCCCAGGGCGCTGCCGGTTGGGAAGCCTTAGCCAAAACGCTCGACTACATTCCCGACACCCACTTTACCATCGCTGATGCCAAACGCGGTGACATTGGGAATACTTCCCGGCTCTACGCCAAAGCCTTTTTTGAAACCCTCGACTTCGATGCGGTTACCGTGGCTCCTTACATGGGGGAAGACTCGGTGGCTCCTTTCCTGGAGTTCACCAATAAATGGGTGATCTTACTCGCCCTCACCTCCAATCGGGGCAGCCAAGATTTTCAAATGGCCGTCCAACCCAATGGCCAGCCCCTGTACGAAAAGGTCATGCGCCGGGCCATGGCTTGGGGCAGCCCGGACAATCTCATGTTTGTAGTGGGCGCCACTCACCCCGAAAAGTTTGGTGAGATTCGGCAAATTGCCCCGGATCATTTTTTACTCGTACCGGGAATCGGCGCCCAAGGAGGCGACCTCGCCGGTGTGGCCCGTCACGGACTCAATACCGATACCGGTTTATTGGTCAACTCTTCCCGAGGCATCATCTACGCCGGAGGGGAGGGCGAAGATTTTGCGCTCCGTGCGGGGCAAGCGGCCCACGATCTCCAGCAGCGGATGGCCGCCAGCCTCAGTACGGTCTCTTGATTTACCCTCCGAGTAGCTCCGTTCTTCAATAATTGATACCACACTTAGGACAAAGTATGTACGCCAGTAAATTGCTACGGACCGTGGCGACTTTTACGCCAGAGGAAGTCAAGCGTCTCGGACGTTTTCTTCGGTCGCCCTATTTTTTCACACCACCACTGGCCAAGGAAGTCATCAGCCTTTGGGAACACATCGAGCGGTACTACCCAGATTGGGAAGGCCCGGCTCTGGCTAAGGAGCGGAGCTACGCCGTGGTGTATCCCGGCGAAGAATTTGTGGTGGGCCGTGTCGATCGGGTGATGTCCAATCTGCTGAAGGCGATTCGGGAGTTTATCATTTTTGAATTTTCCGATCTCCGCGACCAAAAAGTGACCCGCCAGCTCGTACTGGCTAAATACTACCAGAAGCGCAAGCTGGAAAAGTACTATCGCGGGGTCATGGCTCAACTGGAGAAAATCCAGGCCCGTCGTCAAAAGGACAACCTTTTTTACCACGACCAGTTCCTCGTCGATCGTGAGCACACCCTGTTCGAAACCTTTTTCAACCAGCGGAATAAAGGCTATAACGTCGCGCAAACCCTTCGGAGCCTGGGGCACTTTTACCTCGTTTACCGCCTCGAATACTTCTGCTGGCTGCTGACGCAGGATCGACACAATGTTCCCCTGAATTTGCGGGGCAACCTGCTGGAAAATGATCAAATCTTGGCGGCCTTCAAGCAAGAAATCGACTGGGAAGATGAACCGCTGCTCAAGGTCTACGACATGGCCATCCAACTCATTCGGGGCGATGGGGCTGCGGGGGAACAAGCCTACCGCGAGTTGAAGCGGTTGCTCACCCTCTACGCTCGGGAAATTCCTTTCAAGGCCCTCAAGCAATTCCACGCCCTGTGTCGCAACTACTGTACGCGGGAGTACAACAAGAGCCGGGGAGCGTTTCTCCACGAGCTGTTTGCCCTGTACCAAGAGCACCTGGAATTGGGAACGCTGTTTTATCAGGAAAAATTGACCCCCGCCACCCTTCGCAATATCGTCGTGTGTGCCCTTCGCACCGAAGCCTACGATTGGGTCGCCCAATTTCTCGAGGCCTACCGCGATCGCATTTCCAGTACCAACCAACCCCAAGCCATCTACCGCTTCAACCTAGCCAATTACCACTTTGCCCTTGGGGACTACGAGCGGGCCCTCGATTGCCTGACCGATCGCTACGACGACATCTACTACCAACTGGCCGCCAAGCGGATGGAACTCAAGATTTATTACGAGATCGACCTGGAGGTACTCGACGCAAAAATAGCGGCCTTTAAGATCTACATTTACCGCATCTCTAAAAAGGTATTGCCCGCCATTCCCCGTGAGGGCAATAATAATTTTAGAGATGCGGTAAAT
>CALCCH010000694.1 GCA_937899855.1 uncultured Saprospirales bacterium
TACCACCACGAAACGGAGGGGCCACTGCGGGGTCGGGCCGTATTGGAAAATCACTTGGTTCATAAGAATGGGGGACGCATCCCACACGACAACAAAATGCTGCTGGCCTCGGGCGACTTGGTCCTAGCGCATTCCCATTATTTTGGCGACGCGGAGCGGGTGGTCTTTGATTGGTTCCGGTTGGATGGGGCCAGTAAAATTGCGGAGCACTGGAGCGTCGAGCAAGCCATCACGCCACTGGAAGAAGTCACCAACGAACATCCGCACTTTTAAGTACAACCGCCATTCGCTGCTCCCCCCCGCATCTCCGTCCCGGGGCAGAGACGCGGTCCTTCAAGCTGCTTTACACGGCAATCAGCTGCGCCTCGGGGATGGCGCGATTGATGATGAGTGCCCCCAGGTTCCACCAACGGGCCGCCCGGTCGAGAATCCAAGCATCGGTGGATACTGCCAGGTTTTCGCTTTCGGCCAGTACTTTATCGGGGCTGTACACCAAGTCTACCCGCCAGTCCCAGTTGGCTTCTTCACTGAGTTCCCGCAGCCGACTCTTCAGGCGGCCACTATTGGAAATGGGTTGGTCCAGGTACCAGTGTACGGGGCCCACTCCCCATTCGCTAAGTAGGCGCCCCAGCAATAAGATGGCAGCCTCGGTTTTTTGCACCCGCTTGTAGGAACCGTGGACGCTGGAGATGTCGCGGTAGGTCCCATCGCGACCGCGGAAGAGGTAGGCTCCCGAGAGGGCACTTTCCAGGAGGATGAGTAGGTTAAAGCCGTCGATGTCGATGGCCTGCCCGGCTACTTGGGCACTGGACCATTCGCGGGCGCGGCGCTGGGCAATGGACTGGGGGCTGGCGCTGATGCGGAAGATGGCGTTGCGCTGGCGTTTGTTGAGGCGGTATCGATTGCCGACCAACTGGAGGGCGGAATGGGGGGCGTAGCCCCGGCCGAGGAGGTGGCCCAGATCGTCGGCGGCGTCGCGGAAGGTGGGGTGCCAGGTGGGGGCAAAATACTGATCGTCGTTGGACTGTTTGCCGCGGTTGCGAAGCTTGGCCATGGGTGGAGGGATGGGTGAAGGGTGAAGATAGGAATTATAAGGAGAAGGCAGGGAGTACGACAATCAGGGCCGTCTGATCCGGGAGTTTGGCGAACGCTACGAGCTGAGTGGCATCCTTCCCGGCGTTTATTACCTGGAAATCGAGTTGGCGGGACAACAGCGCGTGGCCAAAAAATTACTGCGGCGGTAGGTCCCCCCAGGGCCCCCAGCTGCCCGCCTTCCGACCCCCCACCCCCCGATTTCGTCTAATTTCTCAACCATTAGCCGATCATTTCGTATTTTGGTCTTTCGAAATTAACGAATCACAACTATGTCCTTTTCTAAAATCACCCTCCTCTGCGTCTGCCTACTCGGCAACTGGAGCTTCTCCACTTTGTCGGCCCAGAACACGTCCAACCACGGCAACACATTTGAACAGATTGATCCCCTCCTCCCCGCCCCCAATCAATACCGGGGCATGGATGGCGCCCCCGGCCCGGATTACTGGCAACAACGCTGCGACTACGACATCGAAGCCACCCTCAATACCGAACAGCAACGACTCGACGGCACCGAGCTGATTACCTATTACAACCAATCCCCCCACACCCTGCGCTACCTGTGGATGCAGTTGGACGAAAACCAATTCTCCGCCGACAACACCAGCCACCGCTTCGACCCCAGCACCATCGCGGAGGCCATGAGCGAACTCGAACTCCAGGCCCTCCAGGCCTGGGAGCAGATGGATGAACACGGCGTCAATATCGAAGCCGTCACCACCGCCGATGGGGAAGCCCTGCGCTACCTCATCAACAATACCATGATGCGCATCGAACTGCCCCGCCCCCTGGCGCCGGGCGACCAGTTCTCCTTCCGCGTGCAGTGGCACTACTACCTGGTGGATCGGGTCCTTTTCTCCGCCCTATCGGACATGGCCTTTTCCAGCTACCCCCGCGGCGGCTACGAATATTTTCCCAAAGACGGCAACTACCTCTACACCATTACCCAGTGGTACCCCCGTCTGTGCGCCTACACCGACGTCGAGGGCTGGCAAAACCAGCAGTTTACCGGACAAGCCGAGTTCGCCCTCACCTTTGGCAACTTCCTGGTCAAAATGACCGTTCCCGAAGACCACATGGTGGGTGCTACCGGGCAGTGTCTCAATTACGCCGCGGTGCTGAACCCCGAGCAAATGACCCGCTGGGAACAAGCGCAGGAAGCCAGCGATCCTGTCTAGATCGTCACTCTGGCAGAGGCGGAAAAGTTGGAGAAAAAGAAAAAGGCCAAGGGAACCAAGACCTGGATCTACAAGGCGGACCAGGTACGCGACTTCGCCTGGACGGCCAGTCGCAAGTTCGTCTGGGACGCCATGCCCTTCGTCACCTCCGAAGGCAAGAAGGTGATGTGCATGAGCTACTATGGCAAAGAGGCCTACCCCATCTATTCGCGTTATTCGACCAAGGCGGTCAAACAAACCCTCAAGACCTACTCCGATTTTACCATTCCCTATCCCTACCCCGTGGCCATCTCCGTAGAGGCCGCCAACGGAATGGAATACCCCATGATCTGTTTCAACCCCGGACGTGCCGAGGAGGACGGTACCTACACCTCCCAAGCCAAACACGCCGCCATCTCGGTCATTATCCACGAGGTGGGCCACAATTACTTCCCCATGATCATCAACAGTGACGAGCGACAGTGGACCTGGATGGATGAGGGGATGAACAGCTTTGTTCAGTTTTTAGCGGAAAGCGAATTCGACAACAATTACCCTTCTGGCTTTGGTGCCGGACATACCATCGTCGATTACATGCGCCTCCCCAAGGACATGCTGGAGCCCATCATGACCAACGGGGAAAATTTGATCGACTTTGGGGCGAATGCTTATACCAAACCAGCGGCCGCCCTCAATGTGCTGCGCGAAACCGTCATGGGACGCGAACTCTTCGATCTGGCCTTTAAGGAGTATTGCCGCCGCTGGGCCTTTAAAAACCCCACCCCCTCCGATTTCTTCCGTACGATGGAGGACGCCAGTGGCGTCGACCTCGACTGGTTCTGGCGCGGCTGGTTTTACAGCATCGACAACACCGACATCTCGCTCGATAGCATTACTTGGTACAAGGTAGATTTGGAGAATGATCCCAAGGTCCTCACCCAGGAAGTGACCTCCAAAACACCCCCGCCGGCTTATTCCATCTCCAAGGAGCGCAACCGCGAAGCGGGAATGAACTTCACCATCGAGGAAGACCCCCAGCTGGTCGATTTTTACACCAACTATCGCCCCTGGGAAACCGAAGATTCCGTCGAGCAGTGGACCCAAAAGCTGTACGAAGTAACCTACTCGGCCAAAGAAAAAGAACAACTGTACGGCGACAAAAATTACTACGAGTTGCATTTCAGCAACAAAGGGGGCCTGGTGATGCCCGTCATCATCGAGTGGACTTACGAGGACGGCAGCAAGGAGGTAGAACGGGTTCCGGTGCAGATCTGGCGGAAGGACGAAAGTCGCTTTACCAAAGTTTTTGTAAAAGATAAGGTCGCCACGGGCATCGTCATTGATCCCTACAAGGAGACGGTCGACGTGGACGAATCCAACAACAATTGGCCCGTCAAACAACTACCAAGCCGTTTTCAGGTGTACAAAAAGAACAAGGAGTACAAGCCCCTCAACCCCATGCAAAAGGCCCAGCAGAAGGATAAGAAAAAGAAGATCAAGCCTTAGGTCCCCAACCGGGGCCTCTGGCTGCCGAGTTGCGCAATTTCGTAGCCCACGATCACCGTCTCGCAATCGCTCCCCCAACGCTAGCCCCCCCCGTTGTCCGCTATCGCGGATGACTCGGTGGCAAGTAATGAGGTAAGCAATGGGATTGGAGCTGGCCGACGCAAAATTTTTTATCTGCTTAGAATTGGCTATCTTCTGGCCCCTAAATGCCCGCTTATTCTTATGCAAGCAGATTACATCCGCAGTGTCCAGAAGCAGTTTGCCTACTACAAAATGCTCGGTGACAAAACCATTGCCCAGTTGGACGATGCGCAGCTCTTTTGGTCGCCCGATGCGGAGAGCAACAGCCTGGCGGCCATCGTCAAACACCTCTGGGGGAATATGCGCTCCCGCTGGACCGACTTTTACACCACCGACGGAGAAAAACCCTGGCGGGATCGCGAGGCCGAATTCGTAGTCGACTTCCAAACCCGCGCCGAACTCCTGGACCGTTGGGAAAGCGGCTGGCCCACCCTCTTCGCCATCATCAACCAGCTCGAAGCGGCCGATCTCGAACGGATCATCTACATCCGCAACCTGGGCCACAGCGTGGTCGAAGCCATCAATCGACAGCTGGCCCACTACGCCTACCACGTCGGTCAGATGGTCGCCCTCGGCAAGCAATTGCGGGGAGCGCAGTGGCAGTCGCTATCGATTCCGCGGGGCGGCTCGGCGGCCTACAACGCCCAGAAATTCGCCCAGCAAAAAAGGCGACAACACTTCACCGATGAGTTTTTAACGGATGAATCTTAAACCGGCCTACCTCGTAATGGGCGTCAGTGGCGTGGGCAAGACGACCCTCGGCAAAAAGCTGGCCCAGCAGCAGCAAGTCCCCTTTTTTGACGCGGATGATTTTCACCCCCCCACCAACGTCGACAAGATGTCCCGGGGCATCCCCCTGCAGGACGCCGACCGTTGGCCCTGGCTGGCGCGCCTCCACCAGCTGCTCCAAACGGAGAGCCAGCGCGAAGGCTTGGTCCTGGCCTGCTCCGCCCTCAAGGCCTCTTACCGGCAGGTACTGCGTGGGGAAGCGCCCCCCCTGCCCCTACGCATCCTCTTTCTGGAGGCCCCCTACCCTTTTATCCTACAACGCCTCCAAGCCCGTACCCAACACTTTATGCCGCCCAGTCTGCTCCAATCCCAATTCGATACCCTGGAAGTCCCCACGGAGGCCCTGCGGCTCGACGCCCGCCTCCCACTTCCAGTTCTGATCGAGCAGATCATCGCCCATTACGCCCACTAAACGCACCCAAGCCCCAAGCCATGCTCTCCTTACCCCTCGCCATCGTCTCCGCCATTGCCCTGCTGCTGCTCCTCATCATCGTCGGCAAGTTCAACGCCTTTCTCAGCCTCCTCGTCGCCAGCATCTGGGTAGGCCTCGCTTCCGGTATGCCGATTGCCGACATCAGCGGGGCCATCATCGAAGGAATGGGAGGAACCCTGGGATTTGTGGCCACCATCGTAGGGCTGGGGGCCATCTTCGGCGCCATTCTCGAACGTTCGGGTGGGGCCCAGAGTCTGGCGCAGTACCTGCTCCGACAGTTTGGCGAAAAACGCGCGCCCGGCGCCATGCTCCTCACGGGCTTCGTAGTGGCCATCCCCGTCTTCTTCGACGTCGCCTTCATCATCCTCATTCCCGTCATCTACGCCCTGGCGCGCCGCAGTGGCCAGTCGCTACTGCTCTACGCCATCCCCCTGCTGGCGGGCCTGGCCATCACCCACGCCTTTATCCCACCCACGCCCGGCCCCGTGGCCGTAGCCGATATCCTCAAGGCCGATCTCGGTTGGGTCATCCTCTTTGGGATCATCGTGGGCTTGCCCACAGCGCTGGTCAGCGGCCTGCTGTTTGGCCGCTACATCGCGGGGCGGATCTTTGTACCCGTGCCCACCAACGCGAACGAGGCGCCCCCCGAATCGGTGGACCTGCGCGGTTTGGTGCCCCTCATGCTGGCCATCATTGCCCTGCCCATCCTCCTCATTTTGGGCAATACCCTGAGCCAAACGCTGATCAAAAACGGGACCTGGGCCGAGACTTACCCACTTCAGGTACTCCAGTTTCTGGGCCACCCCATCATTGCACTCCTCCTGGCGACCTTCGTGGCGCTTTACTTTCTCGGCACGCGACGCGGGATGAGTCGCACGGAGCTTTCCGAGCTTTCCATGAAGGCCCTGGCACCCGCCGGAGCCATCATCCTGATTACCGGAGCGGGTGGGGTATTTAAGCAAATGTTGATCAAAACGGGAGCGGGAGAGGCGATTGGAGCGGCGCTGGCGGATTTGGAGGTATCCTACGTTTTGCTGGCCTTCGGGATTGCGGCCCTGGTACGGATGGCGCAGGGCGCGGCAACGGCGGCCATGATCACGGCGGCGGGAATTATGGGGCCACTCCTGGAGGCCAATCCCCTAGCTCCGGCCCAATCGGCCCTACTGGTACTGGCCATCGCCTCGGGGGCGACCATCTTGTCGCACGTCAACGATAGCGGCTTTTGGTTGGTCAACCGCTATTTGCAATTGTCGGAAAGGGATACCCTGCGCGCCTGGACGGGACTGACAACCGTCATTGCCCTGAGCAGCTTGGTGGTCATCCTCTTGCTGTACAGCTTATGGGGGCTAACTTAGCGCAGCACGACGAACTTGAGCGATTTGCGGGGTCCGAGGTACAGGAAATAAGTACCGGCCGGAAAGTCGCGATCGCGGGTTTGGATTTCGTAATCGCGGCGGCCCTCCAACAGTTGGAGGGTTTCTTCCCAGAGTAGGCGACCGAGCACGCCGTAGATTTGTAGGGGCAATTCCCGGGGGGCACCGCTTTCGAGCCGTAGTTTGTGGTTTTGGCTGGCAAATACCGGGTTGGGAAAAATCGTACAGTCGAAGAAAGGGCACTGGTTTTCCACCATCGTGATATTGGTGAGGGTGGAGGTGCCATCGGGAAAGTTGATCCGCAGGCGGTAGAAGATTTCTGGTTCGGCGTAGAGGCCATTGGCGGCGTACCAGCGTAGGGTGTACTCAATGAAGGGCAGGCTGTCGCCCGGCATTTCGTCGATCTTCTCAAAATTTTGCCCGTCAAAGCTACGCTCGATCTCGTATAGGGTAATGGGATAATCGGGTGGCACCACCCAACTCACGATGATGGCACAATCGTCTTCCTGGGTCGCAATGATTTCGATGCGATCGGCGAGGAAACTGCGGTCTTCGGCCGTGGTAAAGTAGCCAAAGTTGGTGATGAAGTCGAGGGTGATGAGGTTCGTAATGGGGGAAGCCCCATCGGATTGGGCCTCGCGACGAGTCCACAAGTTATCGTTGTTGAAATAGGCAATTTGCAGCTCGTTCAGGTCATCCAGAAAGCCACTGGACTCGTCGTAGGGCAGGGTAACCCGAGCGTTGGCATCTTCCCCTAGCCGCTCGATTTGCCAGTATTCCTGATCGTTGATGCGGTTGAGGGTAAAGTCGGTTTCGAGGGAGCT